>NZ_RHQO01000001.1:0-275678 GCF_003935475.1 Pseudomonas sp. p99-361
TGTGACTATCAGTCCGTACTCACAAGCACCCACACGAATTGCTTGATTCGATTTGTTAAAGAGCGGTTGGTTAAGAGCGTTTCGTCTCAACCGAGGCGCGCATTCTACGCTTTCCTCATTTGCTGTCAAGCGTTTATTTTGAAGTTTTTTGCGAGAAACTCGTTTAGCTTCAAACACTTGACTCAACACAGTGGCTGGCAGTGCCTGCTACCGCGTTGGAATGGTGCGCATTATAGGGCGGCTTTTTTGTAGGTCAACCTTTAATTTCAATAATTTAGGTTTTCCGCAGAATCCCTGCAGCCGAGCAACAGCGTGCTCGGCCTGCACCCTGCCCTGCACGCTAGCCAGCGCTACAAAACCTCTGCAGGGCACCTTGCCCACTACCCTGCTAATTGCGCACTATATTGCTCACCCGCCCCCCCTCCAAAGGAATGCCGACCTTAAATGAACACCCAGCCCCGCAGCCTGGCCGCCACCCTCTTCCCGATAGGCTTGCTGCTGATTGCCATGGCATCGATCCAGTCAGGCGCTTCTTTGGCCAAAAGCATGTTCCCCATCGTTGGCGCACAAGGCACCACCACCCTGCGGCTGATCTTCGCCAGCATCATCATGCTGCTGATACTGCGCCCCTGGCGGGTTCGCCTGACCGCCAAAACCCTGCGCAACATCATCATTTATGGCATGGCCCTAGGCGGCATGAATTTCCTCTTTTATATGGCACTGCAAACGGTGCCCATCGGCATTGCCGTGGCCCTTGAGTTCACCGGTCCGCTAGCCGTGGCGCTGCTGTCTTCGCGTCGACCCACCGACTTCCTTTGGATCGCATTGGCCATTGTTGGCTTGCTGCTCTTGCTGCCGGCCGGCCATGGCGGGCAAGCACTTGACCCCGTGGGCGCAGCCTATGCCCTGGGGGCGGGTGTTTGCTGGGCACTGTATATCCTGTTCGGGCAACGCGCCGGCGCCGAGCACGGCATCCAGAGTGCAGCCCTGGGCGTGGTGGTAGCCGCCCTGTTCGTCGCACCTATCGGCATCGCCCATGCCGGCAGCGCACTGCTCACCCCGGCGCTGATTCCCGTAGCGCTCGCCGTTGCAGTGCTGTCCACCGCCCTGCCCTACAGCCTGGAAATGGTTGCCCTGACGCGCATTCCGGCGCGCACTTTCGGCACCCTCATGAGCATCGAGCCTGCATTCGGGGCGCTGTCGGGCCTTTTGTTCCTTGGCGAAGTTCTGACAGTCACCCAATGGCTGGCGATCCTGGCGATCATTGCGGCCTCTGTGGGCACCACGCTGTCGATGCGGAAAGAAACCAGCCCACCCATCGCCGCCGACTGATATGAGAAATATTTTCATTTGAGACCGTATTAGTGATTGTCGCGATCGGCCCCGCTGATTAAGCTGTCACAGCATCACGATCTTCACGCGTTCTACTGAAGCGAACACTGGCGCTGAGGAAACTCAGGAAGAACCGAAGCGATAACGACAGGGTCTGACATCGGATTCGCCCTGCATATAAGGACAGGAATGAAACGTATTTTTCTCATCCTGGCCATCTTGGCTATTGCTGGATGTGCCGCCACGGCCAAGACCGAGGTCAAGAAGGGCAAAAAGGGCCTGCATATCAATTGCTCCGGCCTTTCATCCTCGTGGGACAAGTGTTACAGCAAGGCTGCAAGCGCTTGCAGCACCCGCGGTTACCGGGTGGTCGCACGTTCTGGTGACAGCGACGAAGAAGACGGTGACTATTTGTTCGGCATCAACCCAGCGGGCTACACCAGCCGCAGCATGATTGTCATCTGCAAATAGCAGCAAGGGCAGCGCATCGGCTGCCCTCTTTGCCGCGCTTTACAGCGGCGCGGTGCGCGCTTCGAGCCAGCCAAGCGCCTCCCCTTTCAACAACGGGGCCAAACGCTCGCGCACGTGAGCATGATAGCCATTGAGCCACTCCAGTTCGCATTGGGTCAGTCGTTCGGGCAGGAGGCAGCGGGCGTCGATCGGGCACAGTGTCAAGGTCTCGAAGTTCAGGAAGTCACCGAAGGCGCTCGTGCCTGCTTCGCGGTTGACCACCAGATTCTCGATGCGTACCCCCCATTGCCCAGGCCTGTAGGTGCCCGGCTCGATCGAGCTGATCATGCCCGCCTGCATGGCAGTATGGGGCGCCGGTGCCGCCTGGTAGGCAATCACTTGCGGCCCCTCATGCACATTGAGGAAATAGCCCACCCCATGCCCGGTCCCATGCCCGTAGTCGACCTGGTCAGCCCAGATCGGCGCGCGCGCAATGGCATCGAGCAGGGGCGACAGGATGCCACGGGGAAACGTGGCCCGCGACAGGGCGATCATGCCTTTGAGCACGCGGGTGCAGTCTTCCTTCTGCGCCTGGCTGGGAACACCCACCGGCACCATGCGAGTGATGTCAGTAGTCCCCCCCAGGTACTGCCCACCCGAATCGATCAGCAACAGCCCGTTGCCTTCGATGCGTGCATGCGACTGCTCGGTGGCGCGGTAATGCGGCATGGCACCATTGGCATTGAAGGCTGCAATGGTCGAAAAGCTCAGCGACACGAAATTCGCCTGCCGTGCACGTGCGGCACTCAATTGCTCGTCCACGGTCAGCTCGGTGACGACCTCTCGACCAAGGTTGGCTTCCAGCCAGGCGAAGAATTCGCACAATGCCGCCCCGTCTTCCTCCATGACCTGACGGATGTAGGGGAGATCAGCGTCACCCTTGCAGGCCTTGCTCAGGGTGGTGGGGTTCAGCCCCTCGACCAGCGCCACACCCGCCGGCAAGTTGGCCAACAGGCTACAGGTGACGCGTGCCGGGTCCACCAGCAGCCGACTGCCTGCCGCCATGGCAGCCAGCGCCTGCCCTGCTTCGTTGTAGTCGCGCACTTCGACACCGTCGCTCGCCAGTACCTGGCGCAGGTGCGCATCCACCTTGCCTTGGCCAACGAACAGCATGGCCTGCTGCTGGCTGATCAAGGCGAAGGCCAGAAACACCGGGTTGTATGAGACGTCGCTACCGCGCAGATTGAACAGCCAGGCGATGTCATCGAGGGTGGCAATGAAGTGCCAGTCGGCCCCCTTGGCCTGCATGGCCTGGCGCAACTGCGCGAGCTTTTGCGCCCGGCTCGTCGTGGCGTGCGGCTGCAAATGCTGATAGACCGGATTGCCAGGCAGCGCCGGGCGCCCGTCCCACACCTCGCCCAGCAGGTCATGGTCGGTTACCAGCCGCGCCCCGCGCGCCTTCAGGCGCTCTGCCAATTGCCGCGCCGAGGCCAATGCCATGACGGCACCGTCGACTGCCACGGTGCCGTTAGGCTCAGCGTGCTCTCCCAGCCACTCCAGCGCGCCAGGCTTGCCCGGCGACAGCTTCATCAGCTCGATGCCACTGCCGGCCAATTCATGCTCGGCCTGTTCCCAGTAGCGGCTATCGACCCATAGCCCGGCAAACGCCGAGGTCACCACCAGTGTACCCACCGAGCCATGAAACCCCGACAGCCACTGGCGCCCTTGCCAATAGCCGGGCAGGTATTCGGAGAGGTGCGGGTCGGATGAAGGCACCAGCAAGGCATCGACGTGCCTTGCCGCCATGGCCTGGCGCAGACGCATCAGGCGCTGTGGCACGCTGTGTTCAAAGGGGGTCTGCACGTTCATGCGCTCTCCTGCGGCTACATCACGGTTGATCCAATAGGCGGATAATGGAGCAGGCGCCAAAGCCCTGCAATCGCCCAGGCGCGAACCGGAACCGTCCTACACAAGGACCGCCGATCAAGTAGTGCTGAACTTCCCCAGGGTCACGGCTTCACACACTGTACATTCGCCACACACAGGCAGCAGACCATGCCCAGTGCCTGCCCCGCTAAAACTGCAGTCGTGCTGCTCGACACTCGGGAACATACACCCGAGCATGAGCGGGCCGTGCACCTGAAGCTCGCCGAGGGCCTGGCACGCTTGCTGGGCTGCCCCCATGTGCAGCCCACGCGGCTGCCTGTCGCCACCGACAACTACTATTGCATCCCGACCGAAACCCTGACCGACACCGAGCAGGCTGCCAGCCTGGGCGTTGTCAGTGAGTCCGATCTATTCGGCGGCGTGGTGCCCTGCCCCTACATGGCCACCAAAGCCATTTCCCACCCGCTGCCTGCGGGAGCCACCAGCCCTGCGGGCTGGACCGATGGCTTCGCCCGCCAGGCCGGCGACGCCTTGCTGCGCGGTTTTACGGTGTTCAGCAAACCCGATGCCCGCCATGCTGCAGCCTTGCTGTTGCGCGCTGGTCCTGTGCGGGTCAAGCCAGTACGGGCCAGCGCAGGCCGCGGGCAACAGGTGATCACAGAACTGGACCAGCTGACCCCTTTGCTGAACGGTATGGACGACCAGCAGTTGGCGGTATGGGGACTGGTGCTGGAAGAAGACCTGAGCCAAGTGCAGACCTTCAGCGTTGGTCAGGTCAGGGTGGCCGGCCTCACCTGCAGCTACCATGGCACCCAGCAACTCACCCGTGACCATCAGGGCTGCGAGGTGTACGGGGGATCTGACCTGATCGTAGTCCGTGGCGACTATCAGGCCCTGTTGCAACGTCCCCTTGAAGACCACCTGCGGCTGGCCGTGAACCAGGCCATGGTCTACGAACAGGCTGCCGAACGGCATTTTCCGGGTTTTGTGGCGTCGCGGCGCAACTACGATATCGCCCGCGGCACCACTGCCTCTGGCCAGCCATGCAGCGGGGTACTCGAACAATCCTGGCGCCTGGGCGGTGCCAGCAGCGCCGAGCTGCTGGCCCTGCAGGCATTTGCCGACGACCCGGCACTGCAGCAGGTACGTGCGTCCACCCATGAAGTGTTCGGCAGCGCCGACCTGCCCGCGGATGCCACCCTTTTCTACCAAGGAAACGACAGTGAACTCGGACAACTCAGCAAATTTGCGCGGATTCGCGAGCATGGCCATTCAGAGTGAAACCGTCGAACTGCAGGTCGAGAACGACCGCATCGCCGGGACCTTGGTCAGCCCTGGCAGCAAGATGCCAGGTATTCTCTTCGTCCACGGCTGGGGTGGCAGCCAGCAACGTGACCTGGCTCGCGCCCGACACATCACCGGCCTGGGCTGCGTATGCATGACCTTCGACCTGCGCGGCCATGAAAAAACCCAAAGCCAGCGCCTGACCGTTACCCGTGAGCAGAACCTGCAAGACCTGCTGGTGGCTTACGACCGCCTGATCAGCCACCCGGCGGTCGACAGCAACGCCATCGCCATCATCGGCAGCAGCTATGGCGGCTACCTGGCCACCTTGCTGACCCGCGAGCGCCCGGTGAAATGGCTGGCCCTGCGGGTGCCGGCCATGTACTGGGACGAAGAATGGGACAGCCCCAAGCAAGCCCTTGATCGTCAGCGCTTGAACGCCTACCGCCAGCGCCCCTTGGGGCCGGCCGACAACCGCGCCCTGGCCGCCTGCGCCGAGTTCGTCGGTGATGTGCTGCTGGTGGAGTCCGAACAGGACGACTATGTCCCGCACAGCACCTTGATGAGCTACCGCTCGGCATTCGTCAGCGCCCACTCACTGACCCACCGCATGGTCGACGGCGCCGACCACGCGTTATCCAGTGAAGAAAGCCAGAAAGCCTACAGCTCGATGCTGGCGGCATGGGTCAGCGAAATGGTCATCGGTGCCCGCCTGGACCGCTACCCACACTACGCACCGTGGTACGCCTGACCCTCCCCTACCTGGCAATGCAGGCCGCCGTCGGCGCTGCGCACCAAGCTGCGCAAGGTCTGGTAGGCCGCAAAATTGACACCCCGTGCCTGGTGCCGGCGCAACAGCTCGAGGAAGGGTTCCTCGTTGAAATACACGGCCGCCGCCGACCATGCCTGGCGTGACTGCCATTGCAGGTACTGCAGCACCCGGCTGCCATCGTCGCTTGCCTGAATGCTGACGCCTTGCAGGCCTTCGCAGCGCGCTGCCAACACTTCGCTGCGCACCACCAGCGCTTGAGCCAACGCCTGCTGGCACGGGCTTGGCACTTCATATTCGATCATCTGGGTGAACCACAGGGCTTGAGGGTTTGCCGACATCGACAGTCTCCTGGCTACGGGCGCATGCAGCGCGATGCCGAGCAGGGTAAAACCTCAAGTTAAGTCAAGGTCAAGCGGTTTGTGCACGCGCTACGCCGTTACCGCAAAGCGTCGCCGGTACTCACTCGGCGTCAGCCCGGTGATGCGCTGAAAGACTTTGCGAAACGCCCCCGGGTCCTCATAGCCAACCCCCCAGGCGATCTGCTCGACATTGCGCCGGGTGAACTCCAGCAACCGGCACGCGCGCCCTACGCGCACCTGCTGGCAGTATTCGGTGGGGCGCAACCCGGTGGCGGCTCGAAAACGCCGCAGGAACGTGCGCCCTTCCAACCCCGCGCAGGCCGCCATCGCAGCCAGGTCTGCATGCTGCCCGTCACTGCCCTGCAGCCAATGCTGCACTTTCAGGATGGCTTCGTCGCCATGGTCCAGGCGAGGGTTGAACAACGCCCCGGGCAATGCCGCGGTGACAGGTTCAACTGCCAGATAGCGGGCAGTTTCCCGCGCTACCGTCGCCCCCAGAAAACGTTCGAGCAGCCGCAGCCCCAGGTCGGTCCAGGCCATCAACCCCGCCGAGGTAACAATGTCGCCGTCGTCCAGTAGCGGCTGCTGGGTCTGCACGCGCACGTTGGGGAACCGCTGCGCCAGCGCCTGCACGTAGTTCCAGTGGGTACAGGCCGGGCGACCATCCAGCAAGCCACTGGCGGCGATGAAAAACACGCCGATACACACCGACGCCAGCACCGCGCCACGCCCGTGCAACAGGCACAGGGACGACCGATGCTGTTCCAGCAGGTCGCCATGCGGGGCCGATTCCAGGCTTGGCGGGATGATCAGGACACGCACGCCTGCCAGGTCGACAGCCGGGCTGCCAAGCGCCAGTTGCAAGTGACCTGCGACGTCGACCTGCCAGAAGCTGATGCGCACCCGCGGCAACGCGACAGCACCCAGTTCGGCAGCGACCCGATTGGCCACGGTGAAGAGGTCGCGCAGGCCATACAGGGCAGCCTGCTGTACCCCAGGGTAAAGCAACAAGCCGATGTCCAGCCTGGCCGTGTTGTCAGTTTTCACCCGCATAGTGTCGTTCACGCCAATCCTCAGGTCGGGCCCCACAGCCTATAACTAACACCAACCCACGACTACTGCCACAGGAGGCAGCATGAACAAGCACGCGCTGATCATCATCGACATCCAGAACGACTACTTCCCAGGCGGCAAGTGGCCCCTCGATGGGGCTGAGGCAGCGGCCGAAAACGCGGCCCGCGTGCTGGCCGCTGCCCGCACGCGCGGCGACCTGGTGGTGCATGTGCGGCATGAGTTCACCAGCGCCGATGCGCCATTCTTTGCCCCGGGTTCGCCGGGCGCCGCCTTCTACAGCAAGGTCCAGCCGGCTGCAGGCGAGCCGGTGATACTCAAGCACAAGGTCAACGCCTTTCTCGAAACTGGCCTTGAACAAACGCTCCGAACGCATGGCATCGAAGCCGTGACCATCGTTGGCAGCATGAGCCACATGTGCATTGATGCCGCTACCCGGGCAGCCGCCGACCTGGGCTTTGAAGTGACCGTGGTGCACGATGCCTGCGCGACCCTGGCACTGACGTTCGACGGCAAGCAGGTGCCAGCGGCCCAGGTACAGGATACGACCATGGCAGCGTTGGCCTTCGCCTACGCCAAAGTCGTGAAGACGAGCGAAATGGTGGCCGAGCAGGCTTGAGGTGCTCGGGGCGCTTTGCGCCCCATCCCGCCGGCAGATCACTTGCACACCACCACGTGGCGTCGAACCTGCAGGGCCTCAGATCACCACATTACGCACAAACCGCACCGGCACAGTGCCATCGTTCCGGTAGGCGTACTGGCAATTGCTGGGGAATACCTGGAACTGCCCCACCTGCAGGCGATGTTCCATCCCCTCGATGATCAGGGTAAGTTGCCCTGCGCATACATAGATCTGCTCACTCCAACCCTCGGCATCGGCCTCGCTGGCATAACGCTCGCCTGGCGCCAGCGTCCACTCCCACAGCTCGACCTCGCGCCGCGCCGCGCTAGTGCCCAGCAAAACCGCCCGGCTCTGCGGGTGCTCGCCCGCCCAGGCCAGCTCTTCGATACGCCCTGGATCACGCAGGTCCGGCGCCTGAATCAACGTACTGAAGGCCACCCCCAACGCCTCGGCGATCAAATCCAGGGTGGTCAGGCTGACGTTCTTTTCCCCCGCCTCGATGGCCACCAGCATGCGCCGGCTGACCCCCGAGCGTTCAGCCAGCACAGCCTGGCTAATACCAGCGGCGTTGCGCAGGCTGCGAACATTGAGGCTGACGTGTTGCAGCACCGAAGCACGGTGCGCGGATTCTTTGTGCACTATATTGCTCACCGTTGTGTATTGCGCAGTATACTGCCCACTTTGCGGCGATTTTGCGCCGCCTGACGCCGAGTGTGCAAGACCATGATCCAGCCCAGCAGCAAGCCAACCCCCACCGTTACCTTTCGCCTGAGCAGGGCAGAGGTCGTGCTGGTGTTCATTACCATGTTGTGGGGCGGCACCTTTTTGCTCGTCCATAACGTGATGAGTGTCAGCGGCCCGATGTTCTTCGTCGGCCTGCGCTTTGCGGCAGCGGCGTTGTTCGTGGGCGTGGTGTCAGCGCGGGCGCTGCCTGGGCTGACCTTCACCGAGCTCAAGGCCGGCATGCTGATCGGTGTCACGATCATGCTCGGCTATGGTTTGCAGACCATGGGCCTGCAAACCATCAGCAGCAGCCAGTCGGCGTTCATCACTGCGCTGTATGTGCCGTTCGTGCCCCTGTTGCAGTGGCTGGTACTCGGCCGCCGGCCAGGCCTGATGCCCAGCATCGGCATTTGCCTGGCGTTCGCCGGCCTGATGCTGCTGGCCGGCCCGGAAGGCGGCAGCCTGCATTTCAGTGAAGGCGAAATGGTGACCTTGGTCAGCGCTGTGGCGATCGCCGGCGAGATCATCCTGATCAGCCGCTACGCCGGCCAGGTCGATGTGCGTCGGGTCACCGTTGTCCAGTTGGCGACCGCGTCGGTGTTGGCGTTTTTGATGATCGTCCCGACCCAGGAGCGCATCCCCGACTTTTCCTGGCTGCTGCTGGTCAGCGCTATCGGCCTGGGCGCGATGAGTGCGGTAATCCAGGTGGCGATGAACTGGGCGCAGAAGTCGGTCTCGCCCACCCGGGCAACGCTTATTTATGCTGGTGAGCCGGTGTGGGCTGGTATCGTCGGGCGTATCGCCGGCGAACGGCTCCCCGGCGTAGCGCTGCTGGGCGGCCTGCTGATCGTGGTCGCGGTGGTAGTCAGCGAACTCAAGGTACGGCGGCGCAGCGAATGCGCCACAGCGGACGGCGAACAGGTACCGGGTGAGCGTCAGGCAGGCCTATGAAGCAGCCAACTGCAGCTATGCTTTGTAAAAAACTGTTATAAAAAAATCACTTGTCACAGTCTATTTGTAGGATTCTGCGACAGCTTGCGTGTTGGTGATCACCGCCCCCGGCACGTATGATCCTTGCAAACTTCTCCAGAATAGGCCGCTATGTCTTTGATAGTGCTATTGCTTCTGCCGTTCGTGGGCAGTTGCCTGGCAGCCGTGCTGCCGCACAACGCACGAAACGCCGAGTCCATCCTTGCCGGGCTCGTAGCCCTGGTCGGTACCGTCCAGGTAGCACTGCTTTACCCTCAGGTCGCCCACGGGGGCGTGATTCGCGAAGAGTTCCTGTGGCTGCCCAGCCTGGGCCTGAACCTGGTGCTGCGCATGGACGGCTTCGCCTGGCTGTTCTCGCTGCTGGTGCTGGGCATCGGCACGCTGGTGTCGCTGTACGCGCGCTACTACATGTCACCCCAAGACCCGGTGCCGCGCTTCTTCGCCTTTTTCCTGGCGTTCATGGGCGCCATGCTGGGCCTGGTGATCTCCGGCAACCTGATCCAGCTGGTGTTCTTCTGGGAGCTCACCAGCCTGTTCTCTTTCCTGCTTATCGGCTACTGGCACCACCGTGCAGACGCCCGCCGCGGCGCCTACATGGCACTGATGGTAACGGGCGCAGGCGGCCTGTGCCTGCTGGTGGGGGCGCTGCTGCTCGGCCATGTGGTCGGCAGCTACGACCTGGACAAGGTCCTGGCTGCCGGCGACACCATCCGCCAGCACGCGCTGTATCCGGTGCTGCTGCCCCTCATCTTGATCGGCGCCCTGAGCAAGAGCGCACAGTTCCCCTTCCAGTTCTGGCTGCCCCACGCCATGGCTGCGCCAACGCCGGTATCGGCCTACCTGCACTCCGCAACCATGGTCAAGGCCGGGGTATTCCTGCTGGCCCGCCTGTGGCCAGTGCTCTCCGGCAGCGAGGAGTGGTTCTGGATCGTCGGCGGCGCCGGCGCCATCACGCTGTTGCTCGGCGCCTTCGCCGCGATGTTCCAGAATGACCTGAAGGGCCTTCTGGCCTACTCGACCATCAGCCATCTCGGCCTGATTACCCTGCTGCTCGGCCTGAACAGCCCGCTGGCCGCGGTCGCCGCGGTGTTCCACATCCTCAACCATGCCACCTTCAAAGCCTCGCTGTTCATGGCCGCAGGCATCATCGACCACGAAAGCGGCACCCGCGACATCCGCCGCCTCAGTGGCCTGATCCGCCTGGTGCCGTACACCGCCACCCTGGCCATGGTGGCCAGTGCCTCGATGGCTGGCGTGCCCTTGATGAACGGCTTCCTGTCGAAGGAAATGTTCTTCGCTGAAACGGTGTTCATCAGCTCCACCGCCTGGGTCGAAGCCGCCCTGCCGGTAGTCGCCACCCTCGCCGGCACGTTCAGCGTGGCGTATGCGCTGCGCTTTACCGTCGATGTGTTCTTCGGCCCTACGGCCCAGGACCTGCCGCACACCCCGCATGAACCGCCGCGCTGGATGCGTGCACCGGTGGAGTTGCTGGTACTCACCTGCCTGGTCGTGGGTATTTTCCCCGCACAGTCGGTCGGGCCGCTGCTGGCTGCCGCGGCATTGCCGGTGGTCGGCGGCACCCTGCCGGAATACAGCCTGGCGATCTGGCATGGCTGGAATGCGCCGTTGATCATGAGCCTGCTCGCCATGAGCGGCGGTATCGTCTTGTACCTCATGTTGCGCAAGCAACTGCGCCGGGGGCGCTTCCCTTCCCCGCCGGTGATCGAGCGGTTCAACGGCAAGCGCCTGTTCGAATACGGCCAGGTGCAGTTGATGTTGCTTGCCCGGCGCATCGAGCGCCTGCTCACCAGCCGGCGTTTGCAGTCGCAGCTGTTCATGCTGGTGGTCGCCGCATTCCTGGCCGGCCTCACGCCCATGCTCTACAGCGGCCTGAGCTGGGGGGAGCGGCCGAAAATTCCCGGGTCCGGGGTATTCGTGGCGCTGTGGCTGATCGCAATCGCCTGCGCCATCGGCGCTGCCTACCAGGCCAAGTACCATCGCCTGGCAGCCCTGACCATGGTCAGCGTCTGCGGCCTGATGACGTGCATCACCTTCGTCTGGTTCTCCGCACCCGACCTGGCCCTGACCCAGCTGGTGGTGGAAGTGGTCACCACCGTGCTTATCCTGCTCGGCTTGCGCTGGTTGCCTCGGCGTATCGAAGGCGTCTCGCCATCGCCCGGCAGCCTGGAGCGTGCGCGCATACGCCGCTTGCGCGACCTGCTGCTGGCGGTACTGGTTGGTGGCGGCATGGCCTTGTTGTCGTATGCCATGCTGACGCGGCCGACACCCAATGACATTTCCTCGTTCTACCTCAGCCGGGCACTGCCGCAGGGCGGTGGCACCAATGTGGTCAACGTCATGCTGGTCGACTTCCGCGGTTTCGACACCCTCGGTGAAATCACCGTGCTGGTGGCCGTGGCGCTGACCGTGTTCGCCCTGCTGCGGCGCTTCCGCCCACCCAAGGAGAGCATGCAGTTGCCGGCCCAGCAGCGCCAACTGGCGCCTGACGTGGTCACCGACCTGATCAACCCGCGGCATGCCACCGATACCGCACTGGGCTTCATGATGGTGCCAGCGGTGCTGGTGCGCCTGCTGCTGCCCATTGCCCTGCTGGTCTCGATGTACCTGTTCATGCGCGGGCACAACCAGCCAGGGGGCGGTTTTGTCGCTGGCTTGGTAATGTCGGTGGCGTTCATCCTGCAGTACATGGTGGCCGGCACCCAATGGGTCGAGGCGCAGATGAGCCTGCGGCCGCTCCGCTGGATGGGCACCGGCCTGCTTTGCGCAACCCTCACCGGGGGCGGCGCCATGCTGCTCGGCTACCCGTTCCTGACCACCCATACCGCCCACCTGCACTTGCCCTTGCTGGGCGACGTGCACGTGGCCAGTGCACTGTTCTTCGATGTCGGCGTGTACACCGTGGTGGTCGGTTCGACCCTGTTGATCCTCACTGCGCTGGCGCACCAGTCGGTGCGTGCCTACCGCCCGGGTAACCCGGCGAAAACCAACCAAGCAGGAGCCGCCTGATGGAAGAAGTCATTGCAGTCGCCATCGGAGTGCTGGCCGCCTCGGGCGTATGGCTGATCCTGCGCCCGCGTACCTACCAGGTCATCATGGGCCTGTGCCTGCTGTCGTACGGCGTCAACCTGTTCATCTTCAGCATGGGCAGCCTGTTCATTGGCAAAGAGCCAATTATCAAGGACGGCGTGACCCAGGACTTGCTGCATTACACCGACCCGCTGCCGCAAGCCCTGGTGTTGACCGCCATCGTGATCAGCTTTGCCATGACCGCGCTGTTCCTGGTGGTGCTGCTGGCCTCGCGGGGCCTGACCGGGACCGACCACGTCGATGGCCGGGAGCGTGACGAATGAGCGACATGAGTCAACTGATCGTCGCGCCCATCCTGCTACCGTTGGTCACGGCGGCCATGATGCTGCTGCTGGGCGAAAAACACCGCCGCATCAAAGCCCGCCTGAACCTGCTGTCGACCTTCACCGGCCTGGCCATCGCCGTCAGCCTGCTGCTGTGGGTACGCACCCAGGGCCAGGCGGAATCGATCGGCGTGTACCTGCCGGGTAACTGGCCAGCGCCATTCGGTATCGTGCTGGTGCTGGACCACTTGTCTGCGCTGCTGCTGACCCTGACCGGGGTCATCGGCTTCAGTGCCCTGTTGTTTGCCCGCGCCCGCTGGGACAGTGCCGGGGCCAGCTTTCACGCACTGTTCCAGATCCAGCTGATGGGCCTGTACGGCGCGTTCCTCACAGCCGACCTGTTCAACCTGTTCGTGTTCTTCGAAGTGCTGCTGGCCGCTTCCTACGGCCTGTTGCTGCATGGGTCGGGGCGCGCGCGCGTGCGTGCCGGCCTGCACTACATCGCCATCAACCTGTTTGCCTCGTCGCTCTTCCTGATTGGCGCGGCGATGCTGTACGGCGTCACCGGCACCCTGAACATGGCTGACCTGGCCCTGAAGATTCCCCTGGTGCCAGAAGCTGACCGTGGCCTGCTGCACGCCGGTGCAGCCATCCTGGCCATGGCCTTCCTGGTCAAGGCCGGCATCTGGCCGCTCAACTTCTGGTTGGTACCGGCCTATGCATCGGCCAGTGCGCCGGTGGCTGCGCTGTTCGCCATCATGACCAAGGTCGGCCTGTACGCGGTGTTGCGCCTGTGGACGCTGCTGTTCTCCGGCCAGGCCGGCGCTTCGGCCCATTTCGGCGGCCAATGGCTGGTGTACGGTGGCCTGGTGACCCTGGCGGTGGCCGCAGTGTGCATTCTCGCAGCACAGCGCCTGGAACGCATGGCAGCGCTGAGCATCCTGGTTTCGGCCGGCACCCTGCTCGGCGCGGTCGGCTTTGCCCAGCCCGCGCTGACCGGTGCGGCACTGTTCTATCTGGTCAACTCGACCCTGGCACTGTGCGCCCTGTTCCTGCTCGCCGAGCTGGTCGAACGCTCGCGCTCGGCCAACGAAGCGCCGCTGGACGAAGAAGAAGATGTGATGCCGCCCCCGCTGGAGTCGCTGCACCCCCCCAAAGGTATCAACCTCGATGACGAGCAGAAGGCGGTGATCGGCCAGATCATCCCTTGGACCATGGCTTTCCTGGGCCTTAGTTTCATCGCCTGCGCCTTGCTGATCATCGGCATGCCGCCCCTCTCGGGCTTCGTCGGCAAGCTCAACCTGATCAGCGCCTTGTTCAACCCAAACGGCCTGGGCGGCCCCGTCGAGCAGCCCCTGAGTGCCGCCGGCTGGGGGCTGGTAGCGTTGCTGATACTCTCGGGCATGGCCTCGCTGATCGCCTTCGGCCGGGTTGGCATCCAACGCTTCTGGAAGCCCGAAGAGCGCCCGTCACCCGTACTGCGCCGGTTCGAATGCCTGCCGATCGTCATACTGCTCGGCCTGTGCATCTTCCTCAGCCTCAAGGCCGAGCCATTGCTGCGCTACACCCAGGACACGGCCGCCAGCCTGCAGGCGCCAGATGCCTATATCGATGCCGTAATGGCCGCCCGGCCGATCCCTGGCCCGACTTCGCCCAGCGACGAGGTGCTGCCATGAGCCGCATGTTCCCCGCCCCGCTCCTCTCGGTCTCGCTGTTCGGCCTGTGGCTGCTGCTCAACCTCTCGGTCAGCCCCGGTAACCTGCTGCTGGGCGCCGCCCTTGGCGTGCTGGCGCCACTGCTGATGGCCCCCTTGCGGCCGCAGCACGCACACGTCAAGCGGCCGCTGGTCGTCGCCCGGCTTATCGGCCGGGTCGGCGTCGATGTCATCATGTCCAACCTGCTGGTTGCCCGCGGCGTGCTGCGGGCCGGCAAGCAGCCGCCACGTTCGGCATTCGTGCATATACCGCTGGCCCTGCGCGACCCGCACGGCCTGGCGGCACTGGCGATGATTACCACGGTGGTGCCTGGCACAGTCTGGTCGGAACTGGCTCTGGACCGCAGCGTATTGCTGCTGCATGTGTTCGACCTGGACGATGAAGCGGCCTTCGTCCAGCACTTCAAGGACACGTATGAACGCCCACTGATGGAGATTTTCCAATGACAGGCCTGCTCGCCAACGCTGTCCTCGCCAGCCTGTTCATTTTCGCCCTGGCCATGGCCCTGGCGCTGCTCAGGCTGTTCCGTGGCCCGTCTGCCCAGGACCGGGTCCTGGCGCTGGACTACCTGTATATCCTGGCCATGCTGACCATGCTGGTGCTGGGTATCCGTTATGCCAGTGACACCTACTTCGAAGGTGCCCTGTTGATTGCGCTGTTCGGCTTCGTCGGCTCGTTTGCCCTGGCCAAGTTCCTGCTGCGCGGTGAGGTGATCGAATGACTGAAACCTTGGTACTGCCATTCTGGCTGGAACTGATCACGGCGGTGCTGCTGATCACCGGCAGCCTGTTCGCCCTGGTAGGTGCAGTGGGCCTGGTGCGCCTGAAAGACTACTTCCAGCGCATGCACCCACCGGCACTGGCCTCGACCATCGGCGCCTGGTGTGTGGCACTGGCCTCGATCATCTATTTTTCGTGGTTGAAGGACGCGGCGGTGCTGCACGCCTGGCTGATCCCCATTCTGCTGTCGATCACTGTGCCGGTGACCACGTTGCTGCTCGCACGGGCAGCGCTGTTCCGCAAGCGGGTAGCGAAAGAGCCAGTGCCTGAAGAGGTCAGCAGCGGCTGCGACAGTGGCAACTGAAGGTCTGCCGCCTCACACCTGGCTCAGGCGCTGCAACTCGCGGCGCACCATGGCGGCGTAAGGTGGCGGGCCGAGCCTGTACAGCTCTGCCGCCACCCAGTTCAACCAGGCTCCTTGCAATGCATCGCGCCGGGCCAGCATACGCTGCGCCTCGGCTACGGCAGCCGCATGATGCTGCCGATGAAACTCCGCCCGGCTGGCGGGCGCATCATCAGTTGCAGTCATTCACTGGCCTTGAAGGTGGTCAGCTCGCCCTTGCGCCATTTGGCAACTTTGCCGGTTACCGCCTTCAGCAACTTGCCCAGGCCTTCCTGTATCTGTTGCTGCGCGGCGAATACCAACATGACCCCTTGGCCTTCGCGAAACACGATGCCCTCGCCTTCCGGCACGGAAACGAAAGCGTAATCACCCACGCCATAGACATTCAACTTGATTTCCCGGAAGCGCATTTCCAACTTGCCGCCTTCGCGGCTGGGCAATACGGCAGCGCGGAAATGGTCGCCAACTTTCAGTTCCAGGCGCTGTTTATCGTCTACCACCAACGCACTTTCTGTGTCGATTTCGGCCATGTACAGGCCTTCGGGATTCTGTTCGGTTACATAAATGAAGCGGCCCTGGAACAGTTGGGCCAATTTACCGCGCAAGTCGCCGAGGGCGAACAACGCATGGGTATCAAGTGTGCTGACTGCCAATGAAGTAATCCTCAACCGGTTACAACCCGCCCTCACCCAAGCTCGGGGAGGCACGGCCCTGTCTTATCAATAGGCGAAAAGAGTAATAAAGCGATATACGAAATGTCTGTGCCCGCCGACGATGCAGCGCGCAGGAAACTTTACTCTGGTTTGCCAGATTCGCCTTCAACCGAAGGCGTTTGGCCCATTCCCGGCACGGGAAACGTGATGCCTGAGATCACTCGCCAGAAAACACGGCCAGGGCGTGAGCCTGCAAGAAGGCAAACCCTGGTGCGCATTACTGTAGGACAAATATGCCCGAAAACACTGAAACCCGTCGAGAGGCAAACAACATTTTCAGGCGGCGAGCCCTTTCTTCAGTTGTTGCTGCCAGGCAACCTGGCACTCCAACGCTTCCTCGCGCGTGGCAAAAGCGGTACCGCGCCGCTCACCGTTGACCAGCACCACCCAGCAGACACGCCTGCCCAGTGCCTGCATTGTGGCGGGCACACTTGAACCGATCATCACGGCCACATCGACTCGGCTATACATCATTCCCTCCGGAATTTAAGTAGCACCCTAACGATATAGCCATGATACGCCTGCGCCCAAGGATGAAACAGCGCCGCCCGGTACAGCTGTGTTACGCCTGCAGCAACAAAAACGGGGCGTCAACAAACGCAAAAAGCCCCAGGGATCGCTCCGTGGGGCTCGGCACCGCGCGAGGGGTTACACCTGGCGCTGGTGGCGGTCGAGCTGCTCGTGGCGCTCTTGGGCTTCGATGCAGTATTTGGTGGTCGGGCTGATCAGCAGACGCTTCAGGCCGATGGGCTCACCGCTGTCGTCGCACCAGCCGAAGCTTTCGTCGGCAATACGGTCCAGGGCCATTTCCAGCTGAGGCAGCAGGCGCTGGTCGCGGTCGATGGCATTCACCAGCCAGCTGCGCTCTTCTTCGACCGAAGCCACGTCGGCTGGGTCCGACGGCGTGTCCAGGCCTTCGATGGTGGTGCGGCTGAGCTCGATGCGTTCATGGGTTTCGACTTTCATCGCCTGCAGCAGCTCAGTGAAGAAGGCGAGCTGGTCGGCGTTCATGTAGTCATCGGCCGACATGGCCAGCAACTGTTCCTTGGTCATCGATTTCTCTATGAAAAAATGTGCATTTGGGCGATTCAGGTGCCGCCGACGCCTCGGCATCGGCAACGGAATTCTTCAAGCGCCAATCGGCACTCTTTTACAGGGGGCGGCAGTCTAAGGCGCCACGTCGCGTGGAGCAACTGCAAAAGGCTGCGAATTTGCTTTCCGGCACCAGAATCCGCTGGTCGGTGTCGAGCTGGCAGCTGGGGCCAGCGCCCAGATGGGTTGCGCGCCGAGCGGAGCGAAGCCGCCCAGGCGCGAACAGTTGGTCACCCACTTCAATCAACGGTCGTTGAACTGTGCCTCACGCTTGGCAATGAAAGCGGCCATGCCTTCTTTCTGGTCTTCGGTGGCGAAAGCCGCGTGGAATACACGGCGTTCAAACCGCACACCCTCGCTGAGGGTAACTTCAAACGCCCGGTTGACGCTTTCCTTCAACATCATGCTCACCGGAATCGACTTGCTGGCGATGGTCGCCGCAACTTTCAGTGCCTCCTCCACCAGGTCGGCCTGCGGCACGATCCGCGCCACCAGCCCGGCCCGCTCCGCCTCTTCAGCGCCCATCAGGCGGCCGGTCAGGCACAGCTCCATCGCCTTGGCCTTGCCCACCGCCCGTGTCAGGCGCTGCGTGCCGCCCATGCCCGGCAGTACGCCAAGGTTGATTTCCGGTTGGCCGAATTTGGCATTGTCGGCGGCGAGGATGAAATCGCACATCATCGCCAGCTCACAGCCGCCGCCCAGGGCAAAGCCGGACACCGCAGCAATGATCGGTTTGCGGCGGTTGGCGATGCGGTCGGCATCGCTGAACAGGTCATCGACGTAGATCTGCGGGTATTGCAGCTCGGCCATTTCCTTGATGTCGGCACCCGCGGCAAACGCCTTAGCCGAGCCGGTCAGCACCACACAGCCGATATTGGCATCGCGCTCCAGCTGATCGAGGGCCTGGTTGATTTCGCCGACGATCTGCGCGTTCAGCGCGTTCAGCGCCTGCGGCCGGTTGAGGGTGATCAGGCCGACCTTGCCGTGGATATCCAACAGGATGGTTTCGAATGCCATGCAATCTGCTCCTTCATAGGTTGCGCGCAATGACCATGCGCTGAATGTCGCTGGTGCCTTCGTAAATCTGGCAAACCCGAACGTCGCGGTAAATCCGCTCCAGGGGGAAGTCGCTCAGATAGCCATAACCGCCCAGGGTCTGCAAGGCGTGCGAACAGACCTTTTCGGCCATTTCCGAGGCAAACAGCTTGGCCATTGATGCTTCCACCAGGGCTGGGCGCCCGGCATCGCGTAGCGCAGCGGCGTGCAACACCATCTGCCGGGCCACCGCGATCTGGGTCGCCATATCAGCCAGGCGGAACGCCACCGCCTGGTGCTCGACCAACGCCTTGCCGAAGCTTTGCCGCTCGTTGGCGTAGTCACGCGCCACTTCAAACGCGGCCCGGGCCATGCCCACCGCCTGGGAAGCAATACCGATACGGCCACCTTCAAGGTTGGCCAGGGCGATCTTGTAGCCCTCACCCTCGGCACCCAGCCGGTTGGCCACCGGCACCCGCACATTGTCGAAGACGATCTGGCAGGTGTCGGAAGCATGCTGGCCGAGTTTGTCCTCTACCCGTGCCACCTGGTAGCCGGGTGAATCGGTGGGCACGATGAAGGCGCTGATGCCGCGCTTGCCGGCATCCGGGTCGGTTACGGCAAACACGATCACAATCCCGGCGTTCTGGCCGGAAGTGATGAATTGCTTACTGCCATTGAGCACGTAATGGTCGCCATCCAGACGGGCGCGGGTCTTCAGGCTGCTGGCGTCAGAACCCGCCTGGGGTTCGGTCAGGGCAAAGGCACCGAGCATCGCGCCGCTGGCCAGCGGCGCCAGGAACTGCGCTTTCTGCTGCTCGCTGCCGAAGTGCAGGATCGGCATGCAGCCCACCGAGTTGTGTACGCTCATGATGGTCGAGCACGCGCCATCACCTGCAGCAATCTCCTCCAGGGCCATGGCATAGGCCACGTAGCCGGTGTCGCTGCCACCCCAGGCTTCCGGCACCAGCATGCCGAACAGGCCCAGCTCGGCCATTTCGTCGATCGCCTCCCTGGGGAAGCGGTGCGCCTTGTCCCACTGTTCTGCAAACGGCTTGAGGCGCTCCTGGGCGAAAGCACGGACCGCGTCGCAAATCTGTTGTTGCTCGTCAGTTACCAGCATGGTTCACCTCAGTACAGGCATTCGACCGCCATGGCCGTGGCTTCGCCACCACCGATGCAGATGGCCGCTATACCCCGGCGCAGGTTGTTCTGGCGCAGGGCCGACAGCAACGTCACCAGGATGCGTGCCCCGGATGCCCCGATCGGGTGGCCGAGGGCACAGGCGCCACCGTGGATGTTGACCTTGTCATGGGGCAGGTCGAGGTGTTTCATGGCCGCCAGGGTGACCACGGCGAAGGCTTCGTTGACCTCGAACAGGTCGACCTCGGCCAGTTTCCAGCCCGTGCGCACAAGCAGCTTGTCGATAGCACCGATGGGCGCAGTGGGGAACAAGGCCGGGGTATCGGCGAAGGCCGAATGCCCGTGAATCACCGCCAAAGGCTTGAGCCCCCGCTTGTCGGCTTGGGAGCGGCGCATCAGCACCAGCGCCGCAGCCCCATCAGAGATCGAACTGGCGTTGGCCGCGGTCACCGTACCGCCTTCACGGAAGGCCGGTTTGAGCTGCGCAATCTTGTCCAGCCGCGCCTTCGGCGGCTGTTCGTCGTCCTTGATGACGCGCGTTTGCTTACCCTCGGTGACCTCCACCGGAATGATCTCGGCGGCAAAACGGCCACGCTTGATCGCGTCCTGGGCGCGGGTCAGCGAGGCGATGGCAAACTGGTCCTGGGCCTCGCGGCTGAAGCCGTTGGCCTGGGCACAGTCTTCAGCAAAGGTGCCCATCAGGCGGCCCTTGTCGTAGGCATCTTCCAGGCCATCCATGAACATGTGGTCGATGATCTTGCCATGGCCCATGCGGTAACCACCGCGGGCCTTGTCCAGCAGGTAGGGGGCGTTGGTCATGCTTTCCATGCCACCGGCCACCACCACCTCGGCGGTGCCCGCCAGCAGCAGGTCATGGGCCATGATCGCGGCCTGCATGCCCGAACCGCACATCTTGTTCAGGGTGGTGCAGGTGGTGTGCTTGTCCAACCCGGCACCCAGCGCCGCCTGACGCGCCGGGGCCTGGCCCTGGCCGGCCGGCAGGACGCAGCCGAACAGCACCTGCTCGACACTGGCGGCATCGATGCCGGCGCGCTCGACTGCGCCACGGATGGCGGCACTGCCCAGTTGCGGCGCGGTCAGGCTCTTGAGGTCGCCTTGCAGGCCACCCATGGGCGTGCGCACGGCGCTGACGATCACAATCGGGTCATTGCTGAGGGTCATGGTCATCCTCCTTATTTAGCAGCCATGCGCAACGCACCGTCGAGGCGGATCACCTCACCGTTGAGCATGCTGTTCTCGATGATGTGCCGCGCCAGCGCGGCATATTCCTGCGGGCGGCCCAGGCGTGGCGGGAACGGCACCCCAGCGGCGAGGGAAGCGCGTACGTCTTCGCTCATGCCGGCCATCATCGGTGTTTCGAAGATGCCCGGGGCGATCGTCATCACACGGATACCGAAGCGGGCCAGTTCGCGGGCTACCGGCAAGGTCAGGCTGGCGATGGCGCCCTTGGACGCGGCATAGGCCGCCTGGCCGATCTGGCCATCATACGCCGCGATGGAGGCGGTGTTGATGATCACGCCACGCTCGCCATCCTCGCCGGCAACGCCTTCAGCCATGGCGGCGGCAGCCAGGCGCAGCAGGTTGAAGCTGCCGACCAGGTTGACGTTGATCACCTTGGCGAAGCTGGCCAGGCCATGCGGCCCCTGTTTGCCCAGCACTTTCTCGGCGCCTACGATACCGGCGCAGTTGATCAGCCCGTGGAGGCTACCGAACGCACTGACGGTTGCATCGACTGCTGCCTGGGCAGCCTGCTCGTCGCTGATGTCAGCCACCGCGAAACGGGCATGCTCGCCCAGTTCACGCGCCTTGGCCTCAACGGCCTGGGCATTGAGGTCAACCAGCATGACCTTGGCACCCGCCTCCATCAGCATCTGCGCAGTGGCAGCGCCCAGCCCGGATGCCGCGCCGCTGACGATGAAGTGTTTGTTCGCTATTTGCATGGTCGGTTTTCCTTTCAGGCGCTGGCAGGGGTGGCCTGCGGCGCTTGTTGTTTGGCGACTTCCTGGTTGCGCAGGATGAAGCGTTGCAGCTTGCCGCTCGGGGTCTTGGGCAGGTCGCTGACGAATTCGATTTCGCGGGGGTAGGCGTGCGCGTACAGGCGCTGACGCACATGCTGACGCAATGCCTCTTGAAGTTCGGGGGTGCCGTGATAGCCGCTGGCCAACACCACGAACGCCTTGATCAACTCGGTGCGCTCCGGATCCGGCTTGCCGATCACCGCAGCCTCGATCACTGCCGGGTGTTCGATCAACGCGCTTTCCACGTCGAAAGGGCCAACACGGTAACCAGAGGTGGTGATCACATCGTCACTACGCCCGACGAAGCTGATGCTGCCGTTGCGGTTCAACTCGACAGTATCGCCGCTCAGGTAGTACTTGCCGACAAAGGCCTTGGTCGGCAAACCCTGGTAGCCAGCGAACCAGCATAGCGGCGACCGCTCGCGGTCGACCGCGAGAATGCCTGGCTCGCCGGCCGGCAGCTCGCGCCCCTGCTCGTCCAGCACCACGATCCGATGGCCCGGGATGGCGAAGCCGGCCGAGCCCGGGTGCACCGGGTGCTGCAGGCCATGATGGTTGCACAGCACCATGCCCAGTTCGGTCTGCCCGTAGTGGTCGTGGATGGTCACCCCCAATTCGTCGGCAAACCAGCGAATCACTTCCGGGTTCAGCGGCTCACCGGCACTGCTGACAACGCGCAGGCGGCCTTTGATAGGTGCCGCGAAGGCATCGCCGGCCGCGATCAGCAAACGGTAAGCGGTGGGCGACCCGGCCAGGTTGGTGATGCCCAGCGTTTCGATCACCCGCACACAGCTTTCGACACTGAACGGGCCATCGTAGAAGGTGGTGGCATGCCCCAGGGACAGCGGCCCGGTGACGGCGTAGTACAAGCCATAGGCCCAGCCGGGGTCGGCCAGGTTCCAGAAGTTGTCTTCGCGGCGCAGGTCGATGGCATCGCGCATGTAGCCCTGGAAGGCGACGATGGCACGCAACGGTACTTCCAGCGGCTTGGCCGGGCCGGTGGTACCGGACGTGAACATCAGCAGGAACGGGTCGTCGCCCGAGCGCATCACAGGCTCGCATTCAGGCGCGGCGCCGGCCAGGCACTGCTGGAAATCCAGTTCGCCACTGCGGGCGTTCACCGTGATGACCGTCGGGCAGGCGTGTACATCGTCCAGCTTGCCCCGGTTGACGCTGTCTGTGACAACGACACGGGCGCGGGACTGTTCAAGACGGTGCTCGATGGCCTTGGGCCCGAAGGCGGTGAACAAGGGCTGGTACACCGCCCCGATGCGCCAGGTGGCCAGGATGCTGACCAGCAACTCGGGGGTGCGTGGCAACAGCCCCGCCACCCTGTCGCCCGCCTGCACGCCTTGCGCCTTGAGCACATTGGCGAACCGGGCGGCCAGCATGTGCAATTGCTCGAAGCTGTAGCGGGCAGTGTGGCCATCGCGATCGACATGCAGCAGTGCCACCTTGCCATGGCCTAGGTGGCGGTCACAGCACTCGACACACGCGTTAAGGGTTTCGAGGTTGCCGTGCAGTGCCCCAGCTACGGTGTTGCCAAGCTCGAACAGGCGGACAGCCTCGGCGTAATCACGCATCGTCGGACTCCTGGTTTGTTGTTTTTGGAGTTAACCATCGGTCCGACGATGTTCGCGCCGCGCGTCACCCGCGGCAATGGCCAAAGCTGTCAATCTGGGTGACCGGTTTGGCCGTGCGCAGGCCGTGCAATGCGCTCGCGCGCTACCCTGCGGCGGGTCAAGCCCTGTTCAGGCGTTCCCGGGTCAAGCGCAGGGCCAATGCTTCCAGCGCCTCCTGGCGGTCGCGCATCAGTGTTCGGGCCTGGGCGTCGTAGGCACCACTGCCCAACTGCTGCATACGCTCTTCCAGCGCCTCCATGGCCTGCTCGAATTGCTGCTGGATCAGGGCGAAGTCCTGTGGGTGTTCGGCGCGCAACACCTCAATCCAGAAGTCCCGCTGGCTGATGTAGCGCGTGATGTCTTCACTCGCCTCCCCTGCCAGCACTGCGTTGCAGGCACGCTCCAGGTCGGCTTCAGAGACCACGGCCAACGCACCGAACAGCATGTACCGTGGCTGGCCGATCAGGTTCAAGCGTTCAGCCAGCCCTGTGCGGTAGGCCAGGCTGACCTCGACTTCCTCTTCGGCATGATCGCCGCGCTGCCAACGGCCATCCGCGTAGCGGCTGTTGATGTCCGCCCTGGCCAGTGCCAGTACGGTGTCAAGGCGGTACAGGCGCCGTGCCAGCAACAGCCGCGCATCACGGGTAGCCACAGGCTCACCGCCCTGGGTGGCGTGCAGTACCTGGTACCGGACCTCCAGGTTGCTGAAGCAATTGGCGAGATTGTCGGCGCAGGCACGTGGTTCGTCGGCCAGCGCGAACAAGGCTTCGCGCAGGTCGCGGTCCACCGACAGCGCCTCGACCAGGGTCCACACCCTGGCGCCTAATTGTTCAGGCGCAAGGCGGAACTCGGCACTCTGGGTCATGCCCACCAGCAGTTCGAAGAATGCATCACTGCCCGGTTCACTGCGCAAGGCCTGCCACTGCTCGCGGCCCACGGCCTGGTCAGCCTCTGCGCGCGTGCCCAGCCATGCGTGCATGGCCTGCGCTTCTGCACCTTCGCCAAGCATGAGCGGGACGGGCACGATTTCAGGTGCATACAGTTGCTCGCGCAACGCAGTGGGCAGCGCGTTGCCTTCCACGTCCACGACTTGCCTCACCGCGGCCGGGGCGTCGAGCAATGCCTGGGGCAGCTCGGCAATCTGGTTGTCGCGCAGATCGGCATACTCCAGGCGCGCGCACCATTGCAGGCCTGAAGGCATGCTGGTCAGCCCGGTACGCCGCAAGCGCAGCCGCTGCAGCCGGTGCAGCCCCGATACATCCAACTGTAGAGCGCCCAGCGGGTTGTCGTTCAGGTCCAGTCGGCGCAAATTGACGCAGCGCAACAACGCAGCCACTTGCCCGGCGCTGGGGCGGATGTTGTTGTTGCGCAGTATCAGCTGGGTCAGCTCGGGCATCTCTTCAAGGCCCTCAGGTAGCTCACGCAGGGCATTGTCGCTCAGGTCGAGCGTGCGCAGGTGCCGGAAGCAGCCCAGGAAACCAGGGGGCAGCGCAGGAACGTGCAAACCTGCCAGTGTCAGTTCCGCCACATGGCCAAAGCTGCTGCCCTGCGGCAACGTCGGCAACTCCCCTACCGCCATGTCAGCCACGTGCAGCCGCAGGCCGACCGGGTTGTTTTGCGCATCGAACACCCGCTCACCTTCCAGCCGCCAGGCGCGGAGCAATGCAGAGGCCAACCGCCGGCGCGCATGCCGGGCCGGGCCCATGACGCGGAACATCCAGCGCTGCAGCTCTTCGTTAAGGCGCCGGAATTCCTGTTCCTGCAACAACAGGCTGTCGAAGGGCGAGCCGTCGATCTCCGCCATGATCCCCAGGTAACGATCGACATCGTCATCACTGAACGACGGGTAAAGCCCACGCAGGCGGTTGCGCAATATCTGCTCGATTGACGATGCGGAAGGTAGTCTGCTGGCGCCGCCGCCGAGCAGGTAACCCAGGCGCCCGTCAGGCAAGCGTCGCATCGAGGTGCCCAGCGCCCGCGCTTCACGCCACCCAAGCAGCTTCAGCAGGTCCGAGGAACGCTCAGGTATCGCGCCTTGCAGGGCCAGGCGCAAGCTGTCGGCAGCAGCCCCACCCGTGGTACCCAGGCGCTGGCGAGACGCGCTCGGCAGGCACGCCGCCAGGACCTCAAACAGCCCAGCGGGTTCTGCCACCTCCCGTTCGGCAGGCAGGCCCTGTTCGTCATACAGGGTAAAGGCCCCGTCGCGCCAGACCATGACCAGCGTCTGCTGGCTGCCCGCCTGGGGCAGCAACCGTTCCTGCAAAGGGCCGAACACTGAGCGGTCCCGCAACTCAAGGTTGAGCATGCTTTGCGCAGACCCCTGCCGACGCAGCAGGGCAAACGCCAGCGCGACCGCATCGGGGTGATAGCTGCAGCGCAGGTAGAACGCCTCGCGCGCCCTTGTCAGGCGGGCCAGTTGCAACGAGGCACGGGCCTGTTGCGCCAAGCCCAGGGGGACCCGGCCGGTGCTTTCCATCTGCGCCCGCATGGCATCGCTGGCGTGGCTCAGCACGTCGAGCGTGTAGGCGTGCGGCAAGCCGGGATAGTCGCGCGCCAGCAGGCTTTGCAAAGTGTCTGCACCGAGGTGGCAACACGAGAAATACTCGAACATCCCTTCGCGCAGGCTCTGCGCATGCAACGCGATCTGCGCGAGCTGGGCAGGCAGCGTATCCGCGTCTATATCCAGCTCATGCACGCACCACTGCAACAGCTCGGTATCGTTCACGGTGGTATCGAGCTGCTGGAAAAACGTTACGATCCTGGCATCCACCGCAAACCGCTCGAGGGTGTCGCGCAGCTGAACCGGAAGGGGCCGCTCCTCAACCAGCAAACCGCGCAGAAAAGCCTCGTCGACATCGGCCACTTTCAGTATCTGCGTCAATCGCTCTGGGGCAAGTGACTGTGCGGCCGGCCACAATCGCGCCAGCAGACGTGCAGTGCCCTGCCATTCCAATGGCCGTTCGGTCACCAGGCGCCAGGCGCGCTCGCCATTGGTTTGCAAGGCTGGCCCGTAAACATCGGGACCCTCCCGGTGCAACAACCGCCAGGTACCGTTGCGATCCTCGCGCACGCTGTACAATGCCTCATCGCAACGCCACCAATGGCCGCTGCCATCGGTCAACAGACCGTTCTCCAGCGTGGTCAATGGCGCTGCTGGCAGCGCCTGGCGGTAAGGGGCCAGGTCATCGTGCCACAAGCGTGCCTGGCCCGCCTCGTTGGTCACCGGGTGCAGTTGCCCGACAAAGGCGCTGTGCAAGGCATAGGCCCCGCCAAGCACAGCGCCGTTGACCGCCAGCGAGGTGGCCACCTGCATCATGTGCTGCAAGGCTTCGTGCTGATGGCCCTGGCTCCAGTCACTGAAACCTTCGAACACCTGCCCCAGCAGTTGCCTTGCCATGTCGGCCATCAACAGCGTGCCAACCACCGGCACGAACAACCCGGCCAGGTTGAGCAACACCTCGCCGACGCCCTCCAGGGCACGCAACCGCTCAGCCGCAGCTTCGCTATCAGCCTGTTCGGTGGGCACCGCCAGGTATTGGGCATCGGCCTTGATGCGCTGAATGTGCCAGGCGGCCATCTGCTCGAAGATGGGCGTCGACGTCGAGAGCCTGCGCGGTTGCAGATCAGGTTCGTCGTCTAGCAGGCGTGTGGCGAGCAACGCCTGGTAACCGGCACGCTCGCTGAGCGCAATCCGCCGTGCAAACGCGCTGCGGTACTGGGGAGCAGCCATTGCCGCAACCAGTGCGCGGTTGGCGGTGGGCCAGTCAGGGTAGTACTGCAGTGGCCGAGCCTGATCATCCGGCAGGTACAACAGCACCCCTTTGAGCATCAGCAACCGCCCCGCCCCACTGACCGCAATCGACCACGAATCGAGCAGTTCAATGACCAAGGCGCCGTCCACCCGGCAACCCAGCACCTGCAGCCCGCCCACCCGTACATAATGGCTGCCCGGGTGCGTAGGGGTGTCGCCACGACCCAGTTGGCGCAGCATCCGCACTTCATTGATCTTGAGCTGCCCTTTGAGGGTGGCAATTTCTGTAGCCAGCGCCAGTTCCAGGCGCTTGTCCAAGGCCAGGTCGCGTTCAAAGGCCGCGTTCATGATCGCTGCCAGATGCCCCTGGTAGGCCTTGCCGATATCGGCTTCCCGGCAAGCGGCCACGACCGCGTCGATAGTTGCAGGCAGGGCTTGTTCTTCACGCTCGGGCGCAATGGGCGGCCGTACCAGCGCGGTCTGCTCGAAGAACGACTCCCTGGGCTTGAAGTTCTGTAACAGCTTTTCCAGCGCAGGCACCCTGACGAAGTACGATTCGAACTGGCGGATGCCGCCAAGGTCCACACGCAGGCGCCGGCGCTCTTCACGCCAGGTCAGCCGATCAAGCGGTACACCAAGGCCCAGGGCACCGTTCAGGCGCGCCTCGGCAAACGCCATCAGTGGCTGCAGGTGTTCGGTAGCACTGCTGAGTGTGCGCTGGCTGGCGAGGT
Organism: Pseudomonas sp. p99-361; assembly: GCF_003935475.1. NCBI lineage: Bacteria > Pseudomonadati > Pseudomonadota > Gammaproteobacteria > Pseudomonadales > Pseudomonadaceae > Pseudomonas > Pseudomonas sp. p99-361. The sequence continues at coordinate 27,825 of NZ_RHQO01000001.1, forward strand.
GCGCATCCAGTGCAGACTGCAGCGCAGCAAGGCCGACAGGGCTGGCCTTGCTGAGCCAATCAGGCAAGCGGTTGGCAATGAAGCGCTCTACCGGGTGTTGGAGCCAGGGTTTTACAGGTTGCGAGGGCATGTCAGTGTTCCTTGACGGGGATCATGACCCCCGACTGTGCCGCCTTCGCCAGCGGCGATGGCAGCAGGAAACGATCGCCTGCCGCCAACGCCCGGCAGTCACCCCGAAGCGCGCTCAGTCCTACTGCCCGACCCCATGGGCAGGTCCATCGCCTCGCGGGTCAAACGCAACAGCAACGCTTCGATCGCCGCCTTGCGCTCTTGCGCCAGCCTGTCGAAATCGCGCAGGTAGGCGCCTTCATTGGCCGCCTCCGTGCTCAGCCCCTCCATGCGGCCCCAGTAAGGCGCTTCCACGGCATTGAACGCTGCTGGTTGTTCGCGCCGTAGGTACTCCTGCCAGAAATCACGTTGCGCGATGAAGCGGGGCAACTGCTCGGTAGCCTCCGCTTCACGCACCGTTGCAGCCGCTGCAGCCAGTTGCTGCCGGCTGACGGCGGCGATGGTCTCGAACTGCATCGTTCTCGGCTGCCCTGGCAGGTCCAGCTCTTGAGCCAGGCCGGTGCGATACGCCAGGCTGACCTCGACTTCATCGACATGCTGCCCTTGCGCCAGGCGCGCCTTCACATCCTCTCGGGCCAGGCGCTCCACCTGTTCCAGACGAAACAACTGCCTGGCCACACGCAATCGGGTGAGCCGTGCGGCCACGGGTTCAGCCTGTTGCAATGACTGGCGCAGATACAAGCGCACTTCCAAGGCACTGAAACAGCTCGCGACGCTGTCGGCACAGGTTCGCGGGTCGGCAGCCAGGTTGAACAGTTCTTCGCGCAACACCGTGTCGTTCTGCATCGCCTCCAGCATGCGCCACACACGCCGCCCCAGGTCATCGGGAATGACCTGATAATCGCGCGTGTCGGTCAGCTCCGTCAGCAACCGGAAGAACGCATCGCTGCCTTCTTCACGCTGAACGCCATCCCACCGGGCCTCACTGAAACCCCGCTGCGGCGCAGCGACCAACGCCAGCCAACGCTCGCGTGCGGTGGCGATGGCCAGCAAAGGCTCGTCAACGGCAGCCTCCACTGCGCCTGCGGCCCGCATGCGCTGCCTGACGGCATTCGACAGCGGGTTACCCGATAATTGCACCGCCAGCCGCAACCCCTCAGGCGCTTCCAGCAGCGGCTCTGGCAGTGCACCGATATGGTTGTCGCGCAAATCCGCGAGCTCCAGCAAACGGCAGCGGTGCAACTGCGCAGGTACCGTCTGCAAGTTGGCGCCGCGCATGTGCAGCTCGCGCAGGCGCCCCAAGGTGTCCAACTGCAGCGCAATGGCGCCCAGGGGGTTGTGATTCAGATCGAGGACACGCAGGCGCGTCAGGCTGCCGAGGGTTGCAACACCCGCCGCCGTCATGCGGATCTGGTTGCCCGCCAGGCTGAGGTTGGTCAGGTGCGACAGGTGCCTGAGCTCGGCAGGCACCTCGCTCAGGCGATTGCCACTCATGTTCAACCAGCGCAGTTGGGTGAAACAGCGCAGGAAGCTGGCCGGCACATGCTCCACGGCCAGGTCGCTGAGTATCAGTTCAGCAAGATGGTTGAAATCGGTGCCTGCGGGCAGCTCCGGCAGGCTGCGCAAGGGTACGCCCGTCAGGCTCAGGCGCATGCCCTGAGACTCGCCGTGCTGGTCGACGATCCGCTCGCCGATCAGGCGCCAGCTGCGTCGCAGTTCGCCTGCAGCAGACAGCCGCGCCGCCTGGCTGGCACTGTTGCGAGTACCCTCCACCCACCGTGTCAACGCGTCGCTGAACCTGCGGTACTGTTGTTCCTGCAGCAACAGATTGCAGAACGCCGAACCTGGCCGCTCCAGCAGCAGCTCCAGAAAGGTCTCCACTTCCTCTTCATTGAAACCTGGATAGAGGCTTCGAATGCGGGTACGCAACACGCGCTGGCTGAAGTTACCCGCTGCGCCCCTGCCGCTGAGCACGTAGCCGACCCGGCCATCGGGCAGGCGCCGAACAGGGTTTGGCGGCACGCCAACGTCACTGGCACCCAGTAATTTCAACAGCGCAGCACGCCCCTGCGGTAGCCAGCGTTGCAGGGCCAGGCGCAGTGCACTGTACGCCTGGTCGCCCTGCCAACCCAGGCGTTGCCTGTCTGCCGTGGGCAGGCAGGCCAGCAGCGCTTCGTAGAATTCAAGCGGCCGCTGCGCGCTGGCCTGTAGCTCGGTACCGGCCACGTCATACAGGCGGTAGTGGCCCTCCTGCCGGACCATCACCACGTTGGCGGCGGTTTGTTCCGGCCCAGGCAGTTGCGCCAGCCGACGACCCGCAAGCGACCCCTCACGCAGCTCCACCTGCGCTGTTGCCGGCCACTTGGCATGCTCGCGCAACAGGCTGAACACCAACTCGTCCAGGCCGGGGTGATGGCTGCCAGCCAGAAACAGCCCTTCACGCATGCGCGTCAGCCTGGCCACCTGCAACAGCTCGCGGGCCTGCTGCGCCACCGCCAACGGCAGGCGCGCCTGGGTGCGCAGGATGACCCGCTGCTCGGTCGAGATATGCCGCAGAACCTCCAACACGTAGGCGTCAGGTAAGCCCGGAAAATCGCGGCGTATGAGCCAGGCCTGGGCGTCTGCCTCCAGATAGCGGCAGCCCAGGTAGTCCAGCAGCCGTGGGCGCAGGCTGGCCGCATGCCGGGTAACCTGCACCACCTGCTCATCCCGCGGCAGCGCTTGCAGGCCAAGGGCGTCCAGGCACCATTGCCACAGCTGACCGTCCGCACTGCCCACCTGGGCGAAGAAACGCTCGATTCTTTCACCTGCAGCAAAGCGCTCCAACGTGTCACGTAACACAACCGGCATCGGACGCTTCTCCACCAGCAAGCCACGCAAATGCTCCTCGGATACGTCGGCAACCCTGAGCACCTGCGCAACGCGCGCCGAGCCCAATGATGATGCAGGCCACAGGCGCTGCAGCAGCCTCTGGGCGCCTTGCCATTCCAGCGGCCGTTCGCTGGCCAGTTGCCAGGAGGCTTCAGCGTTCCACTCCAGGGCAGGGCCGAAGGCCGTGTCATCGGTGACGTCCTGCAAGCGCCAAGGGCCATGCTCACCCTGCGCCCGTACCCGCCAGTAGCTACCGTCGTGGTACCACCAGTGCCGAACCCCATCGCTCAGCAGGCCATTGTTCAGTTCGCGCAGCGTTCCGCTCGGCCGCGCGCTCTGGTAACGCGTCAGGTCGTTAGACCAAAGCCGTTGCTGCCCTGCATCGTTGGTGACGGGCTCCAGGCCATCGACAAAAGTACTGCGCACGAAGCCACGCGCCACCACCGTGGCGCCACCGGCAACCGCCGCCGTTACCGCCAGGTTCTCCGCCACCCCCAGCAAATGCTCGATAGCCTCATGCTGATGGCCCAGGCTCCAGTGCCTGGCCCCTTCGTAAACCTCCGACAAGGTCTGCACGACCATGTCGGCAAGCAGCAATGCGCCAACCGTCGGCACGAACAACCCCGCCAGGTTGAGCAGTGCCAGCCCTGCCGACGCCAACGCGTGCTCACGTGCCAGCGTCTGGCTGGAATCGGCATCAGCGGTGGGCACCGCCAGGAACCGCGCATCCTCGCGAATCCGTTGCAACTGCTGTAACGCCAGGCCTTCGAACCGTCCCTGCGGCAAGTTGGCGAAGGTCGGCTCCAGGTCAGGTTCATCATCGGCCAGCCGCTTGGCCAGGGTGGCGACGAACCCTGCCCGCTCATGTAATGCAATGCGTTCCACCAGCGCCGCATACCGAGCGGGATCCTTGAACATCTCGACCAGCTCGAAGTTCACCACACGCCAGGAGACCAAGTGCCGGAAGGCAGCGTGGGCATCGTCCGACAGCACCAGTTGCACACTGCCGGCATACCGCTGGTTGTGGTTGGCAACCTCAACCACCAGTGCCCCGTGCACCGTGCAACCCAGCACCTGCAACGGGCCGCAGCGCACGGTGCGGCCGTTTGAAAGGGCAGTTCTGCGGCCTGCCACTATATCGCGCACTATCTGTACATCCTCTGCTGGCAGAAGCCCGCGGGTGGCGGCTATCTCCAGTTGCAAGGCCAGGGTTCGGCGCAGGCTGGTGGCCAGCGTCTGCTCAAAGGCAGGGGTGAACAACCGGGCCAGGTGTTCCTGGTAGCGTGCGCCCACATCGGTACTGCGGCAGGCCTCTACAATCCGTGCCGCATCATCGAGGGCCACCCGTTCCGGCACGTCGGTAGCGGGGTCTGCGGGGTATACCAGTGCCGTCTCCAGATAAAAGGATTCGCCGCTGGCAAAGTTTTGCATCAACCTCTGCAATGCCGGCACCCTCACGAAGTAGGACTCATCCGTGGGCAATTTTCCTGGCTCGACCTTGAACCTGCGCCGCTGCTCGCGCCATTCCAAGCGGTCAAGATCCAGCAGCGCGCCGCCTTCCCGGTGAAGGCCCTGCGTCAGCAAGCGGCGGGCAAACGCATCGATCGGCTGCAACTGCCGGAGTACAGCCGACATTTCAGCCTGGCTTGTGAGGTAGGCGCTATAGGCATCGCGCAGCGCCATGATTTGTGAGGCGCTGGCCCGCCTCAACCAATCAGGCAGTATCTGGCTGATGAAATCATCCGTCGCGCGTTCGAGCTTGGGGTGCAGGGGTGCCTGTGGCATGAAGGGGTGCTCCTTTGGCTGGAAACCCCCGACGCTGACGCATTGGCGCTGTGTGCAGCAGACGGAATCAGTTGCGTGGCGAGCCTGGACCACCGCGCGATATTGCCCCGGGTTGCAGCCAAACCACTTGCGAAAGGCCTTGTAGAACGAACTGGCATCGGCAAAACCCAGCCGTTCGGCAACTTCGCCCATGGTTGGCTCGGCGCCGACCAGCCAGGTGGTGGCAAGCTCGCGCCGCACACTGTCCTTGAGCCCCTGGTAGGTCTGCCCCTCTTCGGCCAGGCGCCTGCGCAGCGTAGAAGCAGACAGGCACAGCGTTTGCGCCAGGTGCTCCAGCGCTGGCCATTGTGCAGGTGCCTGGCGCAGCAGATCGGTACGAATGCGCCGCGCCAGGCTGGACGGGTCACGGTAACGCACCAGGATGTTGGCGGGCGCTTCGGCAAGAAAACGCTGCAATTCCTGCTCGCTGCGCCGCACTGCCAGGCCAAGGCAATCGGCGGGGATGATCATGCGCGTACGCGGGCGGCCGAACTGCAGGCTTTCGGAAAACATCACCCGGTAATCATCACAGAACGGTGGCTCGGCGCAGCGCAGGTCGATCGCTAGGATGGGGATGCGCCGCCCGGCCAGCCAGCAGGCCACGCCATGCACGATCATCCAGAAGGTGAAGTAGGTGAAGGCACGGCGCGGCTCCGCGCGCGGTTCGTTGATAACGATCTCGGCCAGGCCCGGTTGGCGCACCAGGCACGGCTGCAGGTCTTCGAGCATCAGTGCCAGAAAGCCCAGGGCCGTTTCCAGGCCCTGCCCCAGGGTTGGCTGAGCCATGCTCGCACGGCACATGAACGCCAGGCTGCCAGTGCGCAGCCCGCGAGGGTCCATGGCAAAGAACTCGTCATTGCAGCGCCGGGCCAGCAAGCGCCACAGGCGCGCATAGGATTGCGCGGCAACGCGCGCCTCGGGCAGGTCGAGGCAACTGGCATCGATGCCGGCACGCGCCAGCAGGGCGGCATTGGCTTCGCCCGCTGGGCAGGTCTGCATCAGCGCCTCACGCACCAGTTGCATGGAGATCGTATCTTTCGTGCTCATCGGTTGTTCCGGGCCCAGTCACCGGCCATCTTAGGCCGCTGGCGCGAAAACACCAGCCCTTGGGCACACCGCGCAACTGCCATGGCCGGCCGTCACTGCGGCAATTGCACCTGTGGCTTTGCCTCGGCGAAGATCGCCCAGCTGGACATGAACAGCGCCGCGATCAACGGCCCGATAACGAAGCCGTTGAGCCCGAACACCGTCAACCCACCCAATGTGGATACCAGGATCAGGTAGTCCGGCATGCGCGTGTCCTTGCCTACCAGAATCGGCCGGAGCAGGTTATCCACCAAGCCGATCACCAGCACCCCGAACGCGGTCAGGATGATGCCCGGCAATATCGCCCCGGTCAGCAGGAAGTAGACGGCCACGGGTGCCCAGACAATGCCCGCGCCCACCGCCGGCAGCAGCGACAGCAACGCCATCAGCACCCCCCAGACCAGCGCACTGGGAATATCCAGCACCCAGAAGATGAAGCCACCCAACGCACCTTGGGTCACGGCCACCAGCACGTTGCCCTTGACCGTGGCCCGCACCACGCGGTTGAACTTCAGTTGCAAGCGGCGTTTCTGGTGCTCGGGCAGCGGCACGGCCAGGCGCACACGGCGGGCCACATCGGCGCCTTCACGCAGGAAGAAGAACAGCAGGTACATCATGATGCCAAAGCCGATCAGGAACTCGAACGTACCTTGGCCAAAGCTGAAGGCCTGGCTGGCCAGCACCTGGCTGCCCTGGGTCGCCCACTTGGTGATCTTGTCGCGCAAACCATCGAGGTTGCCCACGCCCAGGTGGTCCAGCCCGTTTTGCGCGAACGCCGGCAGCATGTCCTTGCCCCGTTCGACGTAACCGGCAATGTCCAGCTGCCCGCTTTCGATCCGTTGGTACAGGGTCGCGCCTTCCTGCACCAGCAGCAGGCTGGTGATGATCACCGGCAGCACCGCCACCAGCAGGCAGATCATGGTCGTGGTGATCGCTGCCAGGTTGCGCCGGCGACCAAAACGCATCACCAGGTTGCGCTGCAGCGGGGCAAACAGGATAGCCAGCACAACCGCCCAGAATATCGCGCCGTAGTACGGCAGCAGGATCCACACGAATGCGATGGTCACCAGCGCCAGGAGAACCGCGAGGGCTTTGTTCTGTAGGGCAGTTTCGTTCATTGCAGGTCCTCGAATGGCGTATGCGATATTAGTTCGCGCCGCTTGGCCAAAAGTGCCGCTACATCCGTTGATATATATCAAAACATGCGCCAGCCCCGTGCCTTAGCATCCGCGCCCTTTGCCCCGGTGCGCACCATGACACTGATCAGCAAGCCCGAACTCCTGGCCCCTGCCGGCACCCTCAAGACCATGCGCTATGCCTTTGCCTATGGCGCCGACGCGGTCTATGCCGGCCAGCCGCGCTACAGCTTGCGGGTGCGCAACAACGAGTTCGACCACACCAACCTGGCACTGGGCATTGCCCAGGCCCACGCGCTGGGCAAGCGCTTCTACGTCGTGGTCAACATCGCCCCGCACAACGCCAAGCTGAAGACATTCCTCAAGGACCTGGCACCGGTGATCGCCATGGCGCCGGACGCGCTGATCATGTCCGACCCCGGTTTGATCATGCTGGTGCGCCAGCATTTTCCAGACATGCCGGTGCACCTGTCGGTACAGGCCAACACGGTAAACTGGGCCAGCGTGCAGTTCTGGCAAGGCATGGGCCTTGGCCGGGTGATCCTGTCACGCGAGTTGTCACTGGAAGAAATCGGCGAAATCCGCCAACAGGTGCCGGGCATGGAGCTGGAAGTGTTCGTGCATGGCGCCCTGTGCATGGCCTACTCCGGCCGCTGCCTGTTGTCGGGTTACCTCAACAAGCGTGATGCCAACCAGGGCACCTGCACCAACGCCTGCCGTTGGAAGTACGATGCCACGCCCGCCACCGAGAACGCCGTGGGCGACATCGTTCGCCAAGTGCAGCCCACCCTGGGCCTGGGCGCCCCGACCGACCAGGTGTTCCTGCTGCAGGAAAGCAACCGTCCCGGTAGCGAAATGCCGGCGTTCGAAGATGAGCACGGGACCTACATCATGAATGCCAAGGACCTGCGCGCCATCCAGCACGTGGAACGCCTGGTCAGCATGGGCGTGCATTCGCTGAAGATCGAGGGCCGCACCAAGTCGCATTTCTACTGCGCCCGCACCGTGCAGGCGTACCGCCAGGCAATCGATGACGCAGTGGCCGGGCGCCCCTTCGACCGCGCGCTGATGGACAACCTGGAGTCGCTGGCACAACGGGGCTACACCGAAGGTTTTCTGCGCCGCCACGTGCACGACGAGTACCAGAACTACCAGCGTGGCAACTCGGTGTCCGAGCGCCAGCAGTTCGTTGGCGAGCTGACCGGGGTGCGCGTCGACGGCCTGGCCGAGGTCAAGGTGAAGAACCGCTTCAGGGTGGGCGACCACCTCGAGCTGATGACCCCGCGCGGCAACTACCATTTCGACTTGCAGCGCCTGTGCAACGGTCAGCGGCAGGCCATCGAGGTAGCGCCGGGTGATGGCCACGTGGTCTACCTGCCGATTCCGGAACAGGTCGCCCTCGACCACGCATTGCTGATGCGTGACCTTGCCCCGAAGCAGCCACCCGCTGAGAATCCTGTACTATGGACCGGTTTGCTCTGAAGGAGTGTTGCGACATGCTGCGTAAACATCTGTTGACCCTGGGCCTGCTGGCCATGAGCGGCCTGGCCCAGGCTGGCGACACCATCGACGTGTACCGCGACCCCAACTGCGGCTGCTGCAAGGCCTGGATCAGCCACCTGCGCGATAACGGTTTCACCGTCAACGACCATGTCGAACCGAACATGAGCGTCGTCAAGCAGCGCCTGGGCGTGGCCCCACGCCTGGCTTCGTGCCATACCGGTGTGATCGACGGCAAGTTCGTCGAAGGCCACGTGCCGGCCGAACAGGTACGCCTGTTGAGCCAGCGCAACGACCTCAAGGGCCTGGCCGTGCCGGGCATGCCGATGGGCTCACCGGGCATGGAAATGGGCGACCACAAGGATGCCTACCAAGTGATCGGGGTGACCCAGGGCGGCCAGGACACCGTGGTCGCCAACTACTGATGCTCGGCCTGTGGGCGCTGTTTTTCAGTGCCTTTGGCGCCGCCACCCTGCTGCCGCTGCAATCGGAAGCCGTGCTGGTCGGGCTGTTGCTGGGCCAGCCCGAGGCCTGGGCCACCCTGCTGCTGGTCGCCACCTTGGGCAACGTGCTCGGTTCGGTGGTGAACTGGCTGTTGGGCCGGGCCATCGAGCACCTGCGCGACAAGCGCTGGTTCCCCTTCAGCACCGCGCAGTTGGCGCGTGCGCAGCAGCGCTACCAGCGCTGGGGACAATGGTCGCTGCTGCTCAGCTGGATGCCGGTGATTGGCGACCCCTTGACGCTGATTGCCGGGATCATGCGTGAACCGTTCTGGCGCTTCCTGCTGCTGGTGAGCGTGGCCAAAGCAGGGCGCTATGCAGTGCTCACCATGATCACCCTGGGCTGGTTTCACGCTCGGTAACACCTTTCGCCCTCCCCTTGGTCCATGGGCTGTTACAGTGCTTTTTTCCTACAAGGTTCTACAGGGAGTTCCCCCATGCTGCGCGCAACAGCTCTGGCCTTGGCGTGCCTGGCCGGCGGTTCGGCCGTCGCTGCCGAATCGCCCACCTTCGGCCCCCAGCTCGAAGGTTTCCGCTACCCGCATCCGCTCCAGCATTTCGACTTCAAGTCCCAGGGCCAGGCCCTGCAGATGGGCTACATGGACGTGCCTGCACAAGGCCAGGCCAACGGCCACAGCGTGGTGTTGATGCACGGCAAGAACTTCTGCGCCGCTACCTGGGAAACCACCATCGAGGCGCTTAGCAAGGCCGGCTACCGAGTGATCGCCGTCGACCAGGTCGGCTTCTGCACGTCCAGCAAACCGGCGCACTATCAGTACAGCTTCCAGCAGCTGGCAGACAATACCCATGCCCTGCTGGATCGCCTGGGGGTCAAGCGTGCCAGCGTGCTCGGCCACTCAACAGGCGGCATGCTCGCCACCCGCTACGCGTTGATGTACCCGCAACAGGTCGAGCGGCTGGCGATGGTCAACCCGATCGGCCTGGAAGACTGGAAGGCGCTTGGCGTGCCCTACCGTACCGTGGACCAGTGGTATGCCCGCGAGCTGAAGCTCAATGCCGAGGGTGTACGAGAATATGAGCGCAAAACGTATTACGCGGGCCGCTGGAAGCCGGAATACGAGCGCTGGGTGCAGATGCTGGTGGGGCTCAACCAGGGCCCCGGGCATGAAGCGGTGGCGTGGAACTCGGCATTGATCTACGACATGATTTTCACCCAGCCGGTGTACCACGAGTTCAAGGACCTGCAGATGCCCACCTTGCTGTTGATCGGCGACAAGGACAGCACGGCGATCGGCAGTGATATCGCGCCGCCGCAGGTCAAGGCCAGGCTGGGCAAGTACGCCGAACTGGGGCCGCAGGTGACCAAGCTGATCCCCAAGGGTGAGCTGATCACCTTCGAAGGCATGGGGCACGCGCCGCAGATCGAAGAGCCGGTCAGGTTCAACCGCACGCTGATCGAATGGTTGGGGCGCTGAGCGCTGAGCGGCTGTCGGGCTTAGCCCCCTCCAAACCGCTGCAGTTGCATCTCCCGTAGCCGGCTCAGGGTGCGTTGAAAAGGGAACGCCAGGTAACCCTGGGTGTAGAGGGCATCCAGCGGTACGTGCGCTTCCAGGTACAATGCCACCCGGCGGTCATAACACTCGTCGACCAGGGCAATGAACCGGCGCACCGCGTCGTCGTTGGGCGACAAGGCGGGTAGCTGGCGATCGCCCGCCGCTACCCGCAACGCCGCATCCTCGGTGCCACGGGCAATGCGCCCCGCCCGCTGTTCACCGCCCAGCGCCGGCACTGCCGATAACAGAATGGCTGCAAAACGGTCGCACAAAGCCATGAAATCCACAGCTGCCAGGGGTTGCTCGCACAGGTCGGCAAAACGGCACCAGATGGCGTGGTCATTGCGGCGCACCACTTGGACTTGCCGGGTGCCGATCGGCAACGGCCGGTCGGTGCCGCCATCGTCGGGGCCAAGCTGGCGGAACACCTCGCCCAGCCGGCTGGCCTGCCCCGCCTCTACCACCCAGTAGCGCTGCTGCGCTGCGCCGGGGTGCAGGCGGTGATCCTGCCCGCCAGCCACCGGCAGCACCTGCATATGGCGCTGGATTGCGGCGATAGCCGGCACGAAGCGCTCGCGGTTGAAACCGTCGCGGTACAGTTGCTCGGGTGGCTGATTGGACGTGGCGACAACCACCACGCCCTCGTCGAACAGCACCTGGAACAGCCGGCCAAGAATGATCGCATCGCCAATGTCGTTGACGAACAGTTCGTCGAAGCACAACACCCGGATCTGGCCGGCGAGCTCCCGGGCCAGCGCTTGCAATGGGTCGGCAGTGCCGTTCAGCTGAAACAGGCGCTGGTGCACCCACGCCATGAAATGGTGGAAATGCTGGCGTCGGCTGGGCACGGTCAGGCAGCGATGGAACTGGTCCATCAGCCAGGTCTTGCCACGGCCGACCGGCCCCCATAGGTAAATACCCTGGGCCGGGCGGCCCTGTTCAAGGGCCTGAAAACAGCCCTGCAAGGCGTCAACGGCGCGCGCCTGGGCAGGGTCGGCGACATAGCCCTGGGTCGCCAGGGCTTGCTGGTAAAGGAATTGCGGGGTCATGGCCATGCCGCATTCTACACGGCCTAGGGCGCGCCAGGTTCAGGGCTCCTTGCTCAGGCCGACCTTGAGCAGCGCGCCATCCTTGTCATCGGTGAGTACGTACACATACCCATCCGGCCCCACCCGTACATCGCGGATGCGCGCTTTCAGATCACCGAGCAGGCGCTCTTCATGCACCACCTTGTCACCCTTCAATTGCAAGCGGATCAGTTCCTGCGTGGCCAGCGCACCAATGAACAGGTTGTGGTCCCACGCCTTGAAGGTGGGGCTGTCGTAGAACGCCATCCCGCTGATGCCCGGCGACTTCTCCCAGACATGGTGTGGGTCGACCATACCTTTGACATGCTTGCCCTTGGCCTCGGGAATCGGCAGCAGCGAATAATTGATGCCATGGGTGGCGACCGGCCAACCGTAGTTCTTGCCGGCCTCGGGAATATTGATTTCATCACCACCGCGCGGGCCGTGTTCGTGGGTCCACAGCTTGCCAGTCCAAGGGTTGAGCGCAGCACCTTGCTGGTTGCGGTGGCCATACGACCAGATTTCCGGCCGCACATTGTCCCTGCCGACAAACGGGTTGTCCTTGGGCACCTTGCCATCCGGCCAGATTCGCACGACCTTGCCCTGCAGTTTGTCCAGGTCCTGCGCGGTAGCGCGCTGGTTGTTCTCGCCCAGGGCGATGAACAGGTAGCCATCGCGGTCGAACACAAGCCGCGAGCCGAAATGGTTACCCACCGACAGCTTGGGCTGCTGGCGGAAGATCACGTTGAAGTTCTCCAGCCGGGCGCGGTCTTCGGACAATTGCCCGCGGCCGACCGCCGTGCCGGCCTTGCCGTCACTGCCCTCCTCGGCGAAGGACAGGTAGACCGTGCGGTCTTTGGCGAAGTCTGGCGACAACGCTACATCCAGCAGGCCACCCTGGCCCTCGGCCCACACTTTCGGCACGCCATTGATGGGCGGGCCGACCTTGCCCTCGGCGTTGACCAGGCGCAGGTTGCCGGCACGCTCGGTGACCAGCATGTCCTTGCCACCCGGCAGGAAAGCCAGTGCCCATGGGTTGCGCAGGCCATCGGCCACGGTGCTGACGGTCAGGCTGCCTTCTTCACTGGGAAACTGCTGTTCGGACGCGGCCTGGGCCAGCAGGGGCAGCAGCGCAGCGGCGGTCAGGGTGGCTAGCCAGGGTGCTCGGAGCATGCACAATTCCTTTCAAGTGGGCTTATGGCGCACGCGGGTTGTCGCGCGCTGGCCGGGACGGTTCCAGGTTCGGGGTTTGCTGCTGGCGACGCAGGTTGTCGCCATTGCCGATGCCGCGGTTGTCCAGCGTGGGCACACGCTGTTGCGGCTCGGTAGACGGGCCGCGCACCGGCGGGGTGGCCGGCAGGCTGCCTTGGCGGCTGTTGGGGTTGGCGCGCTGAATCGGGCTGTTGTACGGGTTGCGGTAGTCGGCAGCGAGCTGCAACGGTGGTTGCGGAGCCGCGTGCACGGGCAGGCACAAGGCCAGGCCAAGGGCCAGCGTGGGCAATGTCGGACTCATGCTTCACCTCCTGTACGAAAACGCGGCGCCTGCTGGCTTTGATAGCCTGAGGCGCCAGGGGTTCGCGGCCAGATGTGTGAAAGCAGGTGGAGTTGCATCCTGATGTTTCAGCAGGCGCCGTGGGGGCCGCTGGCGGCCCCGCCCTCATTGGCCGGTATCGACCTTGTGCCGCGCGGCATACAGGCACAGCATCTCCATCGCCAGGGTTGCCCCGGCCAGGGCGGTGATGTCGGCATGGTCGTAAGCCGGTGCCACTTCCACCAAGTCCATGCCTACCAGGTTGATGCCGCGCAGCCCGCCGAGAATCTCCAGTGCCTGCACCGTGCTCAAGCCACCACACACCGGCGTGCCGGTGCCAGGCGCGTAGGCCGGGTCCAGGCAGTCGATATCGAAGGTCAGGTACACCGGGCGCTCGCCCACGCGCTGGCGAATCGCCGCAATGACCGCCTCGGTGCCCTGCCGGTGCACCTGCCGGGCGTCCAGGATGGCGAAGCCCTGGCTGTCGTCGTTGGTGGTCCGCAGGCCGACCTGCACCGAGTGGGCGGGGTCGACCAGGCCTTCACGGGCGGCATGCCAGAACATGGTGCCATGGTCGATGCGTTTGCCCTCCTCGTCCGGCCAGGTGTCGCTGTGCGCATCGAAATGCACCAGCGCCAGCGGGCCATGGTGGCGGGCATGGGCCTTCAACAGTGGGTAACTGATGAAATGGTCGCCGCCCAGGGTGAGCATCGCGCAGCCGGCTTGCAGAATGCGTTCGGCATGGGCTTCGATGCTGCCGGGTACCGACTGCGGCGTACCGCTGTCGAAGGCGCAGTCGCCATAGTCGATCACCGCCAGGTGGTCGAAGGGGTCGAACGCCCAGGGCCAGTGGCGGGCCCACGCCTGCTGCACCGAGGCGGCACGAATGGCCCTGGGGCCGAAGCGTGCGCCGGGCCGGTTACTGGTGGCGGTATCGAACGGTACGCCGCTGACCACCACATCCACCCCACGCAGGTCGCGGCTGTAGCGGCGGCGAGCAAAACTGGTGATGCCGGCATAGGTACTTTCGGCGGCAGTGCCATACAGGCTGTCGCGGGTAATGGCCTGGTCGTTGTTCAAGGCTTGCTCCACGGTCGGGCTCCTCGGTCTGCAGGGTTATTGGCGGCTGCGAAAGGCAGTCCACAGGCGGTTGCGCTGGCGCAGGTCGGCCAGGGCCATGCTGCGGTCGGCGAACAGCCGCTGACGAACTTCGGCCGGTGGGTAGATATCCGGGTCGGTGCGCACGGCTTCATCCACCAGCGGCGTGGCGGCCTGGTTGGCGTTGGCGAAAAACAGCGTGTTGGTCAGCGCCGCCACCGACTCAGGCTTGAGCATGAAGGCGATGAACGCCCGCGCCGCCTCCGGGTGAGGTGCATCCTTGGGGATGGCCAGGTTGTCTTGCCACACCAGCGTGCCCTCGCGGGGGATGCGGTAGATCACCTCGAACGGCTTGCCGGCACGCCGGGCCTGGTCGGCGGCCATGGCGGCATCGCCGTTGTAGGTCAGCGCCAGGCACACGCTGCCGTTGGCCAGGTCGCTGATCTGCCGGCCATTGGCAACGTAGCTGATCGACGGCTGCAATTGGCCCAGCAGCTTCTGTGCAGCTGCCAGGTCGTCCTTGTTCTGGCTGTACGGGTCCTTGCCCAGGTAGTTCAGGGCCACGCCGATCACTTCCTGCGGCGAGTCGGGCATGGCGATACCGCAGTCTTTAAGGCGGCTGGCGTACTCGGGCTTGAACAGCAGGTCGAGGCTGTCCAGCGGTACCTCGCCCAGGCGCTGGCGCACCGCCTGTACGTTCACCCCCAGGCCCAGCGTGCCCCAGGTGTAAGGCACCGCGTAACGGTTGCCGGGGTCGGCCTCGGCGAGCTTGGCCAGCAGGTCGCGGTCGAGGTTGGCATAGCCAGGCATGGCCTGAGCCTGCAACGGCTGCAGGGCATTGGCCTTCAGCGCCCGCGCCAACATTGTGGCGGACGGCACGACAACGTCGTAACCGCTGCCCCCGGTAAGCAGCTTGGTTTCCAGCACTTCGGTGGTATCGAAGGTGTCGTAGCGGACCTTGTAGCCGGTCTCCTGCTCGAAGCGCTGCAGGGTCTGCGGGGCGACATAATCGGCCCAGCTGTAAAGGTTCACGACTTTCTCTTCGGCTTGCAGCGGCAAGGCCAGTACCAGCGACAACAGGCACAACGATGAACGCATGACAGACACCTCGGCAAATGGGTGGATGCCGCGAGCATGTCAGCCGGGTTACATTGAAGAAATGGCAAGTTTGCAAAGCTGACATTCACCAGGAGCAATGCAATGCTCGGACAAGTGCATGACCCCGACCTGCACCTGCTGCGGCTGTTCGTCACTGTAGCCGAGGCCGGTGGCTTCAGCGCTGCACAGGGGCTGCTGGGCTTGAGCCAGCCAACCATCAGCCAACGCATGGCCCAGCTGGAAACGCGCCTGGGCTACCGCCTGTGCAGCCGGGGCAAGGGGGGGTTCCGGCTGACCGAGAAAGGCCGGATGCTGTTGGAAGCCACGCGCGCGCTGCTGCTGAACATCGAGCAGTTCCGCCAGCAGGCCAACGGTGTTGCCGGACGACTGCTGGGCACCGTGCGCATCGGCCTGGCGGAAAACCAGGACAAGCAGGTTAGCCTCAAGCTGGCGGCGGCGATCGCGGCATTTCGCCGCCGCGTCGAGTCGGTGCAACTGGAACTGATCAGTGCGCCACCGGCGGAGCTGGAGCGGTTGTTGCTGGAGCAGCGGCTGGACTACGCCATCAGCTATTTTTCCGGTAAACAGGCAGCGTTCGACTACCAGCCCTTGTTCGAGGAACGGCAGCGGCTGTATTGCGGCAAAGGGCATCCCTTGTTCGGCGTGCCGCAGGTGCCGCGCCAGCGTTTGCTGGAGCAGGACCAAGTGCGCCACCCGTACCGTTTCATCGAAGGCGACGAGCCGTTCCAGAGCAGGCACGGCATGGCGGTGGCGGAACAGATCGAGAGCGTGCTGACGTTCATTCTTTCGGGCAGGCACATTGGTTATCTGCCGTGTCACAGCGCCCTGGCCTGGGAGGCCGAGGGGCAGCTGTGGGCACTGGACCCGGGGCTGGATTTTGTCGTGCCGTTTACCCTGGCCCGGCACCGGGCGCAGGTGGCCGGCGAGGCACAGCAGGCATTCGCCGTAGATGTATTGGCGGCCTTCGCCTGAAAGCCAAGCACGGTGCCTGCAGGAGCGGCCTTGCGTCGCGAAGGGCCGCAAAGCGGCCCCGGCAACCCATACTGAATGCTCAACCCAAAGGGCCCCAGGCACCCCTGCCCTGCGCCCTGGCTCAGTAAGCCATGCTCCAGGTCAGCGTATAGGTGCGCCCGCGCCCCTGGTAGTCGTACAGGTACGCCGGCCCGTAGGTCGGCGAATAGAAGAGCGTCGCGCGCTGCCCCCAGACCGTACTGTACTGCTTGTCCAGCAGGTTCTGGATACCCGCGCTGAAGGTGCCGAAACCGATGTCCTGGCTGGCCAGCAGGTCGAAGGTGGTGTAGCCGTCGATCTCATGGTCGGCATCGTCCCTCAGGCTGAATGCATGGTTGGCCTGCAACCGCGCGCTGCGGCCGTCACCCTTCCAGCCAACGAAACCGGTGGCCTTCGACAACGACGCATAGCGGGCATCGCGTTTGATCCAGCCGCCGTCGACCGCCTCTTCCTCGGAGCGGGTCAGGTGAAGCGTGCCGCCCGCTTCCCAACCACTCTGGAAGTGGCGGGTCAATGCCCCTTCAAAGCCGAAGTCACGGCTCTTCTGCTCTTCGACATTGATGGTCAGCGTTTGCGAGTCGACGTTGATGATCTTGTCCGACCAGATGTAGTACAGCGCTGCCTGGGCGTCCCAGTCCAGGTCGGCATAGCGCCAGCCCAGCTCCACCTGACGGCTCTTGATCCCGGCCAGGGGGTTGTCTGCCACGCTCAGGCCCGGCTTGCCATAGTACTTGGCCGGGTCTGGCAGGTCGAAGCCTTCGCCATAGTTGGCCCACACCTGTTGGCCATTCTTGAAGTCGTAAATGGCGCCGACGTTGAACAGGTTGACCTGGTAATCGTTACTGCCGCCGGGCACGCCCTTGAAGTCGCTGACATCCACGTCCATCTGCTGGCGCCGGGCGCCGCCAGACAAGGTCAGGTTGTCGGTGGCGCGCCAGTCCAGCTGGCCATACAGCGAAACGCCATCCACCCGATAGCTCGGGTAACGTGCGGCCTTGCTCTCCTTCTCCAGGTCCAGGCCACCGGATTCGGACGAGGTCTGTGCGTTGAAGGTGGTCTGCTCGGCACTGAAGCGCTCGCGGTCCAGGTCCACGCCATAGGTCAGTTTGAGCGTGTCCCATTGCTTGGCGAACAACCCCTTGAGGCTGGAAACCTCGAAGTTCTGCTGCGAGGCAGCAAAATACACCCCCCGCGAGCCTGTAGGGGTGGCCCGGTTGTAGTACGGGAACGGGTAGAAGTTGTCGTCTTCCTTGCGGTACGACGCTTGCAGGTAGAAGTCCTGGCCGAGCACGTCGCTGTGGTGGTAGTTGGCGTTGAGCAGCAGGCGCCGGGTGCGCGGCTCCAGGCCGGCTGAATAACCGCTGCGCAGCTCGGCATCTTCCAGGTCGGAGGGCGCGTTGTAGTTCAGGTTGGGGAAGTAGATACCGGTGCTGCCGTGGTTGCCCGAGTCGTAATACTGGGCCAGCAGGTCAAGGCTTTGCTGCTCGTTCAACTGCATGCCCAAGCTGCCGAGCACATCGACCGTGCGGTTGTACTGCAGGTCGGTCTGGGTGTTGTCGATGAATATCTGCTCGCCGGCCCCGTCGTAGAACGCTTCGTTCTGCTCGCCGGAGATACCCAGGCGGGCATTGACCCGCTCGTTGCCGCCGCTGATCGACTGGGCAAAGCGGGTGGCCAGGTCGTCGCTGTTGTTGAAGCCGCTGCTGGCACCTAACTGGGTCTCGAAACGGGCCGGCCCGGGTTCGCCCTTCTTGGTGACGATGTTGATGATACCGCCGGTGGCGCCCCCGCCGTAGATGGCGCTGGCACCAGACAGCACTTCGACGCGCTCGACATTGAACGGCGAAATGCTGTCGAACTGGCGTGACAGCCCCCGCGAGCTGTTCTGGCTGACCCCGTCGATCATCACCAGCACATTGCGCCCACGCATGTTCTGGCCGTAGTTGGTGCGCCCTTCCGGTGCCAGGTCCAGGCCCGGCACCAGCTTGCCGATGGCTTCCTTCAGGCTGACGCCACTGTCGATCTGTTCGCGCAGTTGCTGTTGGTCGACCACCCACACGGTCCCGGGGATTTCGCTGATTGCCGTACTGGTACGCGAAGCCACACTGACTTCGATCGGCTTGAGGTTGACCGCCTGCGGCGCAGCCTCGGCCTTGCGCAGGGTCACCGTGCGGGCATCGCTGAATTGCCAGCGCATGCCACTACCGGCCAGCAATTGTTGCAGCGCCTGCTCGACACTGTAGCTGCCGCGCAGGGCCGGGCCGGCCAGGCCGGCGACATCGCCGGTGGTGTACAGCAAGTGCAGGCCGGCCTGGTCGGCAAACGAGGTCAGGGCTTGGTCCAGCGGCTGCGCAGGCAGGTCGAGCTGAACCTGCCGGGCCTGCAGCTGGGCGTTTTCGGCGGTGGTCGAAGCAGCCGCCTGCAGCGGGCCGGTCAGCATGGCCAGGGCACTGCAAGACAACAGGGCATGGTGAAGTGAACCGCGGCGGCGGGGCAAAGGCTTGGGCATCAGAGACACGTAGGCGCTTCCTGGCAAGTCGTAAATGAGAATGAGTTGCTGATCAGTCCCACTACGACGATCTGGCTTGCAGGAACTTGCAGTGGCCACTGCAAATTTTTTCTGCGCTGGCCGCTCAATGCACCACGGCCAACCAAGGCAGGTAGGTCACCTTCAGCCCATACCGCTGCTCCAGGGTGCGCAACAGCGCCTGCGGCTCATCCAGGTCGAAGACCCCACTCACCTCCATCGCCGCCAGCTTGCTGTCGGACAGCACGATGCGCCCGTGCCGGTAACGCTCCAGCTCTTGCAGCACCTGCCCCAACGGCTTGCCATTGAAAATCAGCTTGCCGCGCTGCCAGGCCAACTGGGCACCGGCATCCGCCGCTACTGCCAACGGCTGCTCGCCGACCTTGGCCTCGCCCCGTGCCAGTACCACGTGCCCATCACGGCGCACGCTGAAGGTGGCGGCACGGCCCTGCACCGCTGCACCGGCCATGTCCACCACGAACGGCCGGGCATCATCGGCCATTTCGAACAGTGCCTCACCTGCAGCCAGCACCACGCGCCGCTCATGCTCGCTGAATACCACACGCAAGGCGCTGGCACTGTTCAGGGTGACCCGCGTGCCATCGGCCAACGTCACGACCTGCCGCTCACCCACGCCAGTGTGGTAATCGGCCAACAACACCGGCGCCTGCTGCCAGGCGACCAGGGCAGTGACCAGCAATACCCCGCAGGCCGCTACGCCCGCCTGCTGCAGCCACCGGCGGCAATGGCGCAGGGCCTGGCCAATGTACTTGGCCACCATGCTTTCCGACACGCCAAGGCGTTGCGCGACCTGCTTCTGGGTCAGGCCGTCGACGCGGTTCAGCAACAAGGCCTGGCGGGCCTTGCAGGGCAACTGCAACAGCGCCTGATCGAGCAGTTGCAGGCGCTCACGCGCCAGCAACACCGCCTCGGGCGCTGGCGCTGGGCAGGCTAGCTCGCCTGCCCCGTCGCAATCATCGTGGCTGGCCGCGATGCGTTGCTCGCGGCGCAGGGCGTCGATGGCCAGGTTACCCGCCACGCGGAAGATGAAACTGCGCGCGTGCAGCACCGGCAACGCCTGCTCGTCGATGTTCACCAGCTTGAGGTAGGTTTCCTGCGCGACGTCGGCGGCACGCTGGCGGTCGCTCATGCGCCGGGTCAGGAACTGCAGCAAGTCGTCGTAGTGCTCCTGGAAACTCGCCAGCAGGCCCGACACAGGTGAAGTCAGCATGGGTTTGGGAACGACCAGTAAGAGAAGTTATCGGCTGTTAATGAGAAACAGTATCTTTCATCTAACCCAACACTTTCAACGCCGGCGCGCATTTGCCACACTGACGGCTCGTTCACTTAGGCAAGGTCGTACCCATGGTTGCCCGACTGCACCGCTACACCCGCCTGCTCATCGCCCTGTGCCTGACCAGCAGCCTGGCGGCCTGCGCGCTCCTGCAGCCACGCGACCCGCTGAATATCAGCGTGATCGGCATAGAACCGCTGCCGGGGCAGGAACTGGAGTTGCGCATGGCCGTGAAAATGCGGGTGCAGAACCCCAACGAAGAGGCAATCGACTACAACGGCATCGCCCTCGACCTGGAGGTGAACGGCCAGCCACTGGCTGCCGGGGTCAGTGACCAGCAGGGGCACATTGGCCGCTACGACGAGGCAGTGATCGTGGTGCCGGTGAGCATCACGGCGTTCTCTTTCCTGCGCCAGGCCTATGGGCTGGGCCAGGTGGGTACCCTGCAGGGCCTGCCCTACAAGCTACGCGGCAAGCTGGCCAGCGGGCCACTGGGCACCGTGCGCTTCACCGACGAGGGCAAGCTGGACCTGCCCAAAGGGACCACCTGGTAACCAGCGGGCGCTCAGCGGTTGGCGCTGGCTGCTGCCATCAGCTTGTTGACTTCGCTGCGGACCATGCTGGCGTATTCGGGCGGCGACATGCCCTCCAGCTCAGCGCGCACCCACTCGGCCCACTTGCCTTTGCGCCGTGGCTTCTCGGCGATCAGCCGGGCGGCTTCGCCCTTGGCCTTGCCCAGGTTGGTCTGCCACATTTCGAACAGCCGGGCCTTCTCTGCCTCGATCTGCGCCCGTTCCTCGAAGCTCATGTTGGCCAGATTGAAACTCATGCATCACCTGCTAGACCGTAAATGGCGGCTATCTTACACCAACGCGCCAACCTCACGCCGACGCAACTTTTCCGGCGCGCAAGTATCCATTGTTCAAACCACCCATCGACGAGGACACTTTAATGGCCCGGAAAAAAGCCACGCTGGCCGACAGCGATCAAATCAAGGACCAGGTCTTCAGTGAGTTGCAGGCGCTGATCGAAGAATCGGAGAAGCTGCTCAACGACAGCGCTGCCCTGGTTGGCGAAGAAGCCGACAGCCTGCGCGCGCAGGTCAGCCTGAAGCTGAAACAGGCACGCCAGGCCGCCGCAAACATGCGTGACAAGGCGCAGCCCATGGTCAACGCCACGCAGGACTACATCGGTGGCCACCCGTGGCAAACCGTGGCCATTTCCGCCGGCCTCGGCATGGTGGTGGGCCTGCTGCTGGGCCGGCGCAACTGACCGGGCGGCCGCGCCGGCGGCACGCTTCAGGCGGCTTGCGCCAGCGGAATCCCGCTGTGGAAGCGCAGCTCCTGGTCGGGTGACTGGATAAGCTCCGCTTCCGCCGCGCGCACCAGTTCAATGCGGCGGGCAATGTCCGCCGCATCCCCATAGTGGTGCGCCAGTTTCAGGTAGCCTTGGTAATGGCGCGCCTCGCTTTTCAGCAGGCCATGGTAGAAACGGCCCAGCTCTTCATCCAGGTGCGGCACCAACGCGGCAAAGCGCTCGCAGCTGCGCGCTTCGATGAACGCCCCGACTACCAGCGTATCCACCAGCTTGACCGGCTCATGGGCGCGCACCAGCCGGCGCAGCCCCGATGCGTAGCGCCCCGCCGACACCGGCCGCAGCGGCACGCCACGGCGTTTCATCAGGCGCAGCACCTGCTCGTGGTGCACCAGCTCCTCGCGCGCCAGGCGCGACATCATGTTGATGAGGTCAAGGTGGGTGTTGTACTTGGCGATCAGGCTCAGGGCTGTGCTGGCGGCCTTGAATTCGCAGTTCTTGTGGTCGATCAGCAAGGTTTCCTGGTCGGCCAGCGCTGCTTCGATCCAGGCGTCTGGCGTCGGGCAGCCCAGGAAGGCATCGATTTCGGGGGTCAGGGACATGAGCATGCAACCACACGGAACAGGCAGGGCTGGCGATTATACCGGCGGCGGCGGTCGGCGCCAGTGGCTATGCTTGATGTGTATCAAGCGCCCGCGCGGGCAGCGGGGACTATAGTCAGGCATTGGTCGCCCCCTTTGACTGGAGTTAACGCCCATGCAAGCCATCCGCAGCATTCTCGTGGTGCTCGACCCCGAACACGCCCACAGCCGGGCACTGACCCGGGCCAAGCTGATTGCAGGCGTCACCGGCGCGCGCCTGCACCTGCTGATGTGCGACAAACGGCATGACCACAGCGCGCTGTTGAGCGTGCTGAGCCGCCAACTGCACGACGACGGTTATGACAATGTCTCCCACGAAGAGGCCTGGCGCGATAACCTGCACGACACCATCATCGACGTGCAGCAGGCCGAAGGCTGTGAGCTGGTGATCAAGGAACACCGCCCCGACAACCCGCTGAAAAAGGCCCTGCTCACCCCCGGTGACTGGAAACTGCTGCGCCAATGCCCGTGTGCCGTGCTGATGGTCAAGAGCGAGCGGCCGTGGACTGGCGGCAGGATTCTGGCCGCGGTGGACGTTGGCAACCAGGACGAGGATCACCGCCGCCTGCACGCCAGCATCATCGACCATGGCCATGACATCGCCGCGCTGGCCAAGGGCGAGCTGCATGTCATCAGCGCACACCCGTCGCCCATGCTGTCGGCGGCCGACCCGGTCTACCAGTTGAGCGAAACCATCGAGGCACGCTACCGTAAAGCGTGCGAGGCGTTCCAGGCCGAGTACGGCATCAGCGAGGAACGCCTGCACGTGGCTGAAGGACCGGCAGATGTGCTTATCCCCCATACCGAGCAGCGGTTGGATGCGGTGGTGACCGTGATCGGTACGGTGTGCCGCACAGGGATTACCGGGGCGTTGATTGGCAATACTGCAGAGGTGGTACTCGATGAGCTGAAGGGCGACGTGCTGGTGCTCAAGCTTGAAGAAACCAGCACCAAGCTGGCCGAACGGGTCCGGGGTTGACGCCCCCTGCAGGCGCGCCACAGCGGCGCGCCTGCACAAGGCCGCAGGTACCCGTCAGCCCAATGCTTCACGCACCTTCGGGTCCAGCCCCTCCCCGTCGTTGGCTGCAATCCACTCCAGCAACTGCCTGCGCATGGCCGGCGTCCAGAAGCTTTGCAGATGCTGGCGTACCCCTTGCACGGCCAGCGCTCGGTTAGGCTCGCTGTCGAAGTAATGGGCAATCTGGTTGGCCATCTTGACCAGGCTGGCGCTGCTCATTGGCGTACCTCGGCTTTCTCCGCTGTGCGGCGCTCCTGCAGCAGGCGCCGCTGTTCGTCACTGAAGTCCTGATAGCGCTGCTGCCATTGCGAAGGCTGGAACACTTTGACCACCTCCACCGCCGTGACCTTGTACTCGGGGCAGTTGGTAGCCCAGTCGGAGTTGTCGGTGGTGATCACGTTGGCCCCCGACTCGGGGAAGTGGAACGTGGTGTACACCACCCCCGCGGCCACCCGCGCACTGACCTTGGCGCGCAGCACCGTCTGCCCGGCACGGCTGCCAATGCCGACCCAGTCGCCGTCCTGGATACCCCGGCTTTCGGCATCGGTGGGGTGGATTTCCAGGCGGTCGGCGTCGTGCCAGGCCACGTTGCCGGTGCGCCGCGTCTGCGCGCCGACGTTGTACTGGCTGAGGATGCGCCCGGTGGTCAGCAACAGCGGGTAGCGGCTGTTGACCTTTTCGTCAGTCGGCACATAGCCGGTGAGCATGAAGCGGCCCTTGCCCCGTACGAACTGGTCGATGTGCATGGTTGGCGTGCCATCCGGCGCGGCCTCGTTGCAGGGCCATTGCAGGCTGCCATGGCGTTCGATTTCGGCGTAGCTGACCCGGCGGAAGGTCGGGGTCAGGCGGGCGATTTCATCCATGATCTCGGACGGGTGGCGGTAGTGCATCGGGTAGCCCAGGGCGTCTGCCAGGGCGATGGTAGCTTCCCAGTCAGCCTTGCCGGCCAGCGGTTCCATGACTTTGCGCACCCGTGAAATTCGCCGCTCGGCGTTGGTGAAGGTGCCGTCTTTTTCCAGGAACGAACTGCCCGGCAGGAACACGTGGGCGAACTTGGCGGTTTCGTTGAGGAAGATGTCCTGTACCACCACGCACTCCATCGCGAGCAAGGCAGCGGTAACGTGCTGGGTGTTGGGGTCACTTTGGGCAATGTCTTCACCCTGGCAGTACAGCGCCTTGAAGCTACCGTCCAGCGCTGCCTCGAACATGTTGGGAATACGCAGGCCTGGGTCGGGCTGCAAGGTCACGCCCCAGGCCTGCTCGAACTCTTCACGCACCGCCTGGTTGGAGATATGCCGGTAACCGGGCAACTCATGGGGGAACGACCCCATGTCGCACGAACCTTGCACGTTGTTCTGGCCGCGCAGTGGGTTGACCCCTACCCCTTCCCGGCCGATGTTGCCGGTGGCCATGGCCAGGTTGGCGATGGCCATCACCGCGGTGCTGCCCTGGCTGTGCTCGGTCACCCCAAGGCCGTAATAGATGGCCGCATTACCGCCGGTGGCGTACAGCCGGGCGGCGGCGCGGATCTGCTCTGGCGCTACGCCACACACCGGGCCAAGCACTTGCGGGGCGTTCTCGGCACGGCTGACGAAGTCGCGCCAGCGGGCGAAGTCTTCGGTTTCGCAGCGGGCATCGATGAAGCCCTGGGCCAGCAGGCCCTCGGTGACGATCACATGGGCCAAGGCGTTGAGCATGGCCACGTTGGTGCCAGGGCGCAGTTGCAGGTGCAGCTCGGCACGGGCGTGCGGCGCGTCGACCAGGTCGATACGCCGTGGGTCGATCACGATCAGCCGCGCGCCCTGGCGCAGGCGGCGCTTTAGCTGCGAGCCGAACACCGGGTGGGCGTCGGTAGGGTTGGCACCGATCACCAGTATCACGTCGGCCTGCATCACCGAGTCGAAGCTTTGCGTACCTGCCGACTCGCCGAGGGTCTGCTTCAGGCCATAACCGGTCGGTGAATGGCAGACCCGGGCACAGGTGTCGACGTTGTTGTTGCCGAACGCCGTACGCACCAGTTTCTGCACCAGGTACGCTTCTTCGTTGGTGCAGCGGCTGGAGGTAATGCCGCCAATGGAGTCACGCCCATACTTGAGCTGGATACGGCGCAATTCGCTGGCGGCGTAGTTCACCGCCTCGTCCCAGCTGACCTCTTGCCACGGGTCCTCCAGGCGCTTGCGGATCATCGGTTTGGTGATGCGGTCCGGGTGGGTCGCGTAGCCCCAGGCGAAACGCCCTTTGACGCAGGCGTGGCCATGGTTGGCACCGCCGTTCTTGTCCGGGACCATGCGCACCAGCTTGTCCCCTTTCACTTCTGCGCGGAACGAGCAACCCACACCGCAGTAGGCACAGGTGGTGACCACCGAACGCTCGGGCTGGCCCAGTTGCACCAGGCTTTTTTCCGTCAGGGTCGCGGTTGGGCAGGCCTGCACACAGGCGCCGCACGACACGCACTCCGAAGCCAGGAAATTGTCCCCGCCGGCCGCCGCCACCCGTGACTCGAAACCACGCCCGGTGATGGTCAGGGCGAAGGTGCCCTGGATGTCCTCGCAGGCGCGCACGCAGCGGCTGCAGACAATGCACTTGCTCGGTTCATAGTCGAAATACGGGTTGGAAACGTCCTTTTTCTCAGCCAGGTGGTTGGCGCCGTCATAGCCATAGCGCACCTCGCGCAGGCCAACCTGCCCGGCCACGGTCTGCAGCTCGCAGTTGCCGTTGGCCGAACAGGTGAGGCAGTCCAGCGGGTGGTCGGAGATGTACAGTTCCATCACGTTGCGGCGCAAGCCGGCCAGGCGCGGGGTTTCGGTGCGCACCACCATGCCTTCGCTGACCGGCGTGGTGCACGACGCCGGGTAGCCGCGCATGCCTTCGATTTCCACCATGCACATGCGGCACGAGCCAAAGGCTTCAAGGCTGTCGGTGGCACACAGTTTGGGGATGCTGGTGCCGAGCATGGCCGCGGCGCGCATCACCGAGGTGCCGGCCGGCACACTGATGGCACGGCCGTCGATGCTCAGGCTGACCTGCACGTCGCTGTCGCGAGCCGGGGTGCCCAGGTCGGTTTGCGGGTCGAAGAAGTTGATCACTGTGCGGCCTCCGTGGTGGTCAGCCCGAAATCGGCGGGGAAGTACTTGAGGGCGCTGGCGACCGGGTAGGCGGTCATGCCACCCATGGCGCACAGCGAACCGTACTGCATGGTGTCGCACAGGTCGCGCAGCAACAGGGCGTGGTCATGGCGCTCGCCCGTTTCGCTGCTGGCGATCAAGCGGTCGACCACCTCCATGCCCCGTGTCGAGCCGATGCGGCACGGGGTGCACTTGCCGCACGACTCCTCGGCGCAGAACTGCAAGGCAAAACGCGCCATGCTGGCCATGTTCAGGGTGTCGTCGGCGACCACCACACCGCCATGGCCGAGCATCGCGCCCAGGGCGGCGAAGGCTTCATAGTCCAGCGGCGTGTCGAAGTGGCTGGGTGGCACCCAGGCGCCAAGCGGGCCGCCGACCTGCGCAGCTTTCAGCGGCCGGCCGCTGGCCGTGCCGCCCCCGTAGCCCTCTACCAGCTCGCGCAGGGTCAGGCCAAAAGCCCGCTCCACCAAGCCGCCGTGGCGCACATTGCCGGCCAGCTGGAACGGCATGGTCCCCAGTGAGCGGCCCATGCCGAAGTCACGGTAGAACGCGGCGCCCTTGGCCAGGATGATCGGCACCGAGGCCAGGGTGAGCACGTTGTGGACCAATGTCGGCAAGCCGAACAGGCCTTGCAGCGCGGGCAGTGGCGGCTTGGCGCGGACGATGCCGCGCTTGCCCTCGATCGATTCGAGCAGTGCGGTTTCTTCACCACAGATGTAGGCGCCGGCCCCCACCCGTACCTGCAGCTCGAAAGCCCGGCCGCTACCGGCTACGTTGGCCCCCAGGTAACCGGCCGCACGGGCGATGGCAAACGCCTGCTCGAGCACACGGATGGCATCGGGGTATTCCGAGCGCACATAGATGTAGCCCATGTCGGCGCCCACGGCGAGGCCGGCAATGATCATGCCTTCGATCAGCAGGAACGGGTCGCCCTCCATCAGCATGCGGTCGGCAAAGGTGCCGGAGTCGCCCTCGTCGGCATTGCACACCACGTACTTCTGGCCTGCGCCAGCGTCCCGCACGGTGCGCCACTTGATACCCGCCGGGAAGGCCGCACCACCGCGGCCGCGCAAGCCAGAGTCCAGCACGGCAGCGACCACTTCGGCGCCGTCCAGCGCTACCGCGGCTTCAAGGCCGGCGAAACCGCCGTGCGCCCGGTAGTCGTCCAGCGACAACGGGCGAGTAATGCCGGCGCGGGCAAACAGCAGCCGTTGCTGGGTCTTGAGGTAGGGGATGGCCTCGACCGGCCCAAGCGCCAGCGGGTGCTCGGCGGGCTCACCGGCCAGGGCATCGAGCAGCGCCGGCACGTCTTGTGCGGTAACCGGGCCAAAGCCGAGGCGGCCTTGCGCACTGTCGCACTCGACCAGCGGCTCCAGCCAGTACAGCCCACGCGAGCTGGTGCGCTGGATTTCCAGCGGCAACTGGCGCCGCTCGGCTTCGCGCTGGAAGGCCTCGGCGACCTGGTCGGCGCCCACGGCGCGGGCGACCGAATCACAGGCAATGAACAGCTTCAGCATGCTGCATCCTCCTGGCAGGCATTGACCAAGGCGCGCAAGCGCTCGGGGGTGAGCCGTGCATGCACCTGGCCGTCGAGTTCCAGCGCGGGTGAGCAGGCGCAGGCGCCCAGGCAATATACCGGGCGCAGGCTGATGGCGCCGTCGGCACTGGTGCCATGGTCGTCGAGTGCCAGCTGTTCACGCAGCTGCGCCGCGAGTGCCTCGGCGCCACGGCTCTGGCACGACTCGGCGCGGCACAGGCGCAAGGTATGGCGTGCCGGCGGCGCAGTGCGGAAATCATGATAGAAACTGATTACCCCACGCACCTCGGCCAGGCTGAGGTTGAGGGCATGGGCCAGTTCGGGAACGGCGGCATCGGGGATGTAGCCCAGGTCATGCTGGATAGCATGCAGCATCGGCAACAGGGCGCCGGGGGTGTCTTTGTCGCGCGCCAGAATGCGCTGGATAACGGGCAGGTGGAGCAATTCATCAGGCATACAGCGGACCTCGGCATCACGGACCCTGCCTGTTTTGTTGTAATGGCAGGTATCCAGCGTGTTCTGCTGCGGCACGCCGGCAACGTCACGGTTGCGCGATGGCGGCGGCCTCCTCGCTGACGGCCGCGCATCTGCGTGCGCTGGTCCGACGGCATCCTGCAAGCATGGCACTTATGCCGCCGAAGGGTTGCGTACGAGCGACCAGGCGCATTCTGAAACCGACGCTGGTCAGCCCTGGCCGTGGGCCTTGAGCTTGAGTTTTTCGGTATCGACGCGGACGAACACCGAGTCCGCCGTCACGGTCAGCACATCGCCAGCCCAGACTTCACAGATCACCCGGCTCTTGCGCCCTACTTCACCTTCTACCCGGGCCTTGAGCAGCAATTCGATGCCCATCGGGGTGGGTTTCAGGTAGGTCAGGTTGAGCGTGCCGGTTACGCAGTCGATGCGCGGCAAGCTGCCCGGCGCGCGGCCTTCGTGCCGGTAGTGGTAGGCCATGGCGGTCCAGTTGGAATGGCAATCCACCAGCATCGCCAGCAGGCCGCCGTACACCAGGCCTGGCCAACCGCTGAAGGTGCTGTCCGGGGCATGCCTGCAGACCAGGTGGATACCATCGGCATGCCAATGGCTTTGCAGGTGCAACCCGCTGGGGTGGGAACAACCGCAGCCGTAGCAGGTACCGTCTGGTGCCGCCATGGCCTGGAGGGAAAGGGGCTGGTCGTTCATACGCTTCCTGTGCTGATGAAAAAGGGGGCGCGCAACGCCCCCATTAAAGCAGAAACATCAGGCGGCCTGCGCAACCACGCGGCCACGCCGCTGGGTCAGCGACACCAGCAGGATGAACAGGGTCACCCCGGCGGTCATCAGTGTTTCATAACGGTAGGCATCGCTGAACAGCATGTAGCCCAGCACCATGACAATGGTGCCAATCACCAGCCACGTGAGGTAAGGGAACAGCCACATTTTCAGCTCCAGCGGGCGCCCTTCGCGTTCGGCGCGGGCCCGCATGCGCAGCTGCGACACGGCGATCACCAGGTACACCAGCAACGCGATGGCACCGGTGGTAGACAACAGGAAGCCAAACACCTTGCCAGGGAAAACATAGTTGACCAGGCAACCGGCGAAGCCTGCCAAGGTGGAGAACAGCACGGCCACGGTCGGCACCCCGGAGCCGGAAATGCGCTTGGTCATGCTCAGCGCCTGGCCGCGCGCGCCCAGCGAATAGAGCATGCGCGAGGCTGTGTACAGGCCCGAGTTCATGCAGCTGGTCACTGCCACCAGCACCACCAGGTCGACCAGCAGCTTGGCCCCCGGCACGTTCAACACCTCCAGCACCCGCTGGAATGAACCGACCGCCTTCAACGCCGGGTCGTTCCAGGCCACCAGCGACACCACCAGGAAGATCGAGGCCAGGTAGAAGATGGCGATGCGGTAGACCACCAGGTTGGTGGCACGGCGGATCTTGTCTTTCGGGTTGGCGGTTTCGTCAGCGGCGATGGTGACGATTTCGGCACCGAAGAACGAGAAGATGGTAATCAGCACGCCACCCAGTACGGTGCCGAAGCCGTTGGGCATGAAGCCGCCGTGGTCCCACAGGCGGCTGACCCCGGACACCTCGGCCAGCGGCCAGAACCCGAACACCGCCAACCCGCTGACCACGATGAACGCAATGATCGCCACCACCTTGACCAAGGCGAACCAGTACTCGAACGCACCGAAGTTCTTCACGCTGACCAAGTTGGTGCCCGCCAGCACCAGCATGATCAGGAAGGCGAACAGCCACGAGGGCACGCCCGGGAAGTAGGCATGCAGGATGTCGGCGCCGGCGATGGCTTCGACCGGAATGATCAGTACCCAGAACCACCAGTACAGCCAGCCGATGGTGAACCCGGCCCACGGGCCGATGGCCTCGCTGGCATAGGTCGAGAACGAGCCGCTGTTGGGGTTGGCGATGGCCATTTCACCCAGCATGCGCATGACCAGCAGCACCAGCAGGCCGGTCATGGCGTAGGAAATGAGGATCGCCGGGCCGGCGGTGGCAATGGCATTGGACGAGCCGATGAACAGGCCGGCGCCGATGATGCCGGCGATGGAAATCATGGACACCTGGCGCGAGGTCAGGCCGTGCTGCAAGGAGCGCTGTTTCTTGTTGTCGTGAGAAGCCATGAAGAACCCTCGAATGGGTCGGCCGCGGCATGGCGGCTGAAGGTCGGAGCAGAATTCTTTTAAATTTCTGATGCGCGTTGTTGTTGTTTTGCAAAGACCAAAAGCGGGTTAACGACCTCCTCTTTACATGACCGGTTGTCATTGTTGATCCAGGTCAGTATTAATCTATAGGCCGGGGTCAACAAACGACCTTTTCGAAACACATAATTCCGTTTTGGAATGAACTCCTTACTTTTTTGCTCGGTATTCGCCCGTCATGTCCAAACGCCTGATGCCCTCGACCACCGCCCTTCAGTGTTTCGAAGCGGCCGCCCGCCACCTCAGCTTCACCCGTGCGGCGCAAGAGCTGCACCTGACCCAAAGCGCCGTCAGCAAGCAGGTGGCGCAGCTTGAAGACATGCTCTCGCACTCGCTGTTCCAGCGTATTCGCCGGCGCCTGCACCTGACCCCGGCCGGCGCCCTGTACCTCACCGAAGTGAACAAGATCCTCACCCAGATCGATATTTCCAGCCGCTACATCCTCAGCTATGGCGACGAAACCGAAGTGCTGCGCATTGCTACCCAGCCCACCTTCGGCGCGCGCTGGCTGGTGCCCAGGCTCAAGGGCTTCGGCGACCGCTACCCGCGTATTCACCTGGACATACGCAACGAGCTGGAGCCGTTCGACCTGGTCCAGGCCAAGGCCGACATCGCCTTTTTCTTCGGCCAGGGCACCTGGCCCGGGGCAACCTGCATCGAATTGTTCAGTGAAGAGGTCGTGCCGGTGTGCAGCCCGCAGCTAGTGGCCAGCCACCCTTTCGACAGTGCCCAGGCGCTGACCGAGCACCGCCTGTTGCAGTGCGTGTCGCGGCCCGAAGCCTGGCATGAGTGGTTCCTGGGGCTGGGCTTGCACAGCCAGAACAGCTACCACGGGCCGCGTTTCGACACCTTCTACCTGTGCATCCGCGCGGCCATCGCCGGTTGTGGCATCGCCCTGATCCCGCGCTACCTGGTGGCCGAGGAATTGAGCGAAGGCAAGCTGGTGGTGGCCTGGG
Source organism: Pseudomonas sp. p99-361 (assembly GCF_003935475.1). Classification (NCBI taxonomy): domain Bacteria; kingdom Pseudomonadati; phylum Pseudomonadota; class Gammaproteobacteria; order Pseudomonadales; family Pseudomonadaceae; genus Pseudomonas; species Pseudomonas sp. p99-361. Next base: position 59,263 of record NZ_RHQO01000001.1, read on the forward strand.
ACCACCCGGTGCCGAGCAATGGCCGGCACTTCATCGCGCATGCCGAACATGCCGCCGAAGTGCCCAAGATAAGGGCTTTTGTGCAGTGGATACGGGAGCGGGTAGCTGAGGGGGATTGATTTAAATGGCGAAGTATCGGCCAGATCACGAATCCATGGAATGACCGCAATCGAATAATTCGTTTGCGGAATAACCTGCGAACACGTTTGGATAATAAGAAACTCGAACAAGGTCCGCGTGCACCATGAACCAGGAAAGTATCAGCCAGTCGATTGCCATCGTTCACCCAATCACACTTTCCCATGGCCGCAATGCCGAAGTCTGGGACACTGACGGCAAACGTTACATCGACTTTGTCGGTGGTATCGGCGTGCTCAACCTGGGCCACTGCAACCCGGCCGTGGTCGAGGCCATCCAGGCCCAGGCCACCCGCCTCACTCACTATGCCTTCAACGCCGCCCCCCATGGCCCGTACCTGGCGCTGATGGAGCAACTGAGCCAGTTCGTACCGGTCAGCTACCCGCTGGCCGGCATGCTCACCAACAGCGGCGCGGAAGCCGCGGAAAACGCCCTGAAAGTGGCCCGTGGCGCCACCGGTAAACGGGCCATCATCGCCTTCGACGGGGGCTTCCACGGCCGCACCCTGGCTACCCTGAACCTCAACGGCAAGGTCGCCCCGTACAAGCAACGGGTGGGCGAGCTGCCCGGGCCGGTCTACCACCTGCCCTACCCCAGCGCCGACACCGGGGTCACCTGCGAACAGGCACTCAAGGCCATGGACCGCCTGTTCAGCGTCGAGTTGGCCGTGGAAGACGTGGCGGCGTTCATTTTTGAACCAGTGCAGGGAGAAGGTGGTTTCCTGGCCCTCGACCCGGCCTTCGCCCAGGCCCTGCGCCGCTTCTGCGACCAGCACGGCATCCTGATCATCATCGACGAGATCCAGTCAGGCTTTGGCCGCACCGGCCAGCGCTTCGCCTTCCCGCGCCTGGGGCTCGAGCCCGACCTGCTGTTGCTGGCCAAGAGCATTGCCGGCGGCATGCCCTTGGGTGCAGTGGTCGGGCGCAAGGACCTGATGGGGTCATTACCCAAGGGCGGCCTCGGCGGCACCTACTCGGGCAACCCCATTGCCTGTGCGGCAGCACTGGCCAGCCTGGCGCAGATGACCGACGAGAACGTGGCTACCTGGGGTGAGCGCCAGGAGCAGGCCATCGTCAGCCGCCACCAGCGTTGGACGGCCTCGGGCCTGTACCCGTTCATCGGGCGCCTGACCGGCGTGGGCGCCATGCGCGGGATTGAATTCGTCAATGCAGACGGCAGCCCGGCCCCGGCGCAACTGGCCAAGGTGCTGGACGCGGCGCGCGCCAAAGGCCTGCTGCTGATGCCCAGCGGCAAGGCGCGGCACATCATCCGCCTGCTGGCACCGCTGACCATCGAGGCCGAGGTGCTCGAAGAAGGGCTGGATATCCTCGAGCAGTGCCTGGCGGAGTTGAACTGAGCGTTACAAGCCCAGTTCTGCCGGGGTGAGCATGTCGGACTCGAACGCGATCCAGCCGCCTTCGAGTTCGGCATGGCCATTGACGATCGGGCCGTAGTAGGTCAGGCCGTTCTCCAGGGTGACGCAAATGTGCGTGGCATTCTTTTCAGGCGCCGCGAGCGTACCGACGAAATGCACCTTTTTCAGGGTTTCGGTCACCGCCTCCAGGCCAACGCGCATACCGGGGTTTTCCGATGCCTCGGTATCGCCCCCACGGTCCTCGGCGCTGATGGTGACGGTGGCGATGTACGGGTACTGGGTGCTCAAGCGGGGTTACCTCAATGGGTGGGTAGGCGTATGGGCGCGTAGAGTACGGCAGGCGTTGCCTGTTGTCTCTACTGGCCTCATCGCTGGCAAGCCAGCGCCCACAGGCATACCACCCTTGAATACGCTGCAGCCCTTGTGGGAGCGGGTTCACCCGCGAAGCGGCCAGCCCTGCAACAGGTGATCTGGCCGCCCCGATCTGTTAGGGTGCCCGCCGATGCACGCCACACCACACGAGGATCCCGAGTGAGCGCCGAAGAACCCCTGATCGCCGACCTGTTCGATGTCGACAAACGTCTGTCCCTCAAGCCGGTGGTGGACTTCAACAGCTACCTGCGCAACGCTTTCGGCGAGGGCCCGTGCCGCTGCCACCGCTGCGTCGAAGGTGCCGACCCCAGCACCTATAGCCACGCGCACACCTTCACGTTCGACGGCCGCCCGTGGCACCGCCGTTTCGCCAGCACCGCCGGCAGCGATGTGGCCCAGGTGCTGAAGAAAGCCTGGCTGTCCTATACCAAGGCCGACCTGAACCTGATCGGCGCGCTGGACCTGGCCACGCTCAAGACCTTCACCGAAGCCGGCCTGCACCCACGCTTGCTGGCCCTGCTACCGGCGTGTGGCCTGGCTCGCGAAGTGGATGGCCAGTGGCTGCTGCAGGCCCAGGCCGACTGACAGCCCGGCGGCACGGCAGGATTCCACGGGTCTGCTAACGTGGTGGAATCCGCCCAGCCGCAGGTAGTCCGCCATGGCCCGCACAACGCCCATCGAGCTGTACCGCAACATCGGCATCGTCGCCCACGTCGACGCCGGCAAGACCACGACTACCGAGCGGATCCTGTTCTACACCGGGGTCAACCACAAGATGGGCGAGGTGCACGATGGCGCCGCGACCATGGACTGGATGGCCCAGGAGCAAGAGCGCGGCATCACCATCACCTCGGCGGCGACCACGGCCTTCTGGCAAGGCTCGACCAAGCAGTTCGCCGACAAGTACCGGTTCAACATCATCGACACCCCCGGCCACGTCGACTTCACCATCGAAGTGGAACGCTCGCTGCGCGTACTCGATGGTGCCGTGGTGGTCTTCAGCGGCGCCGACGGGGTCGAGCCCCAGTCCGAAACGGTCTGGCGCCAGGCCAACAAGTACCATGTGCCGCGCCTGGCCTACATCAACAAGATGGATCGCCAGGGCGCCGACTTCCTGCGGGTGGTCAAACAGATCGACCAGCGCCTGGGCCACCACCCGGTACCGATCCAGCTGGCCATTGGCAGTGAAGAGCATTTCATCGGCCAGATCGACCTGGTGAAGATGAAAGCTATCTACTGGAACGATGCCGATAACGGCACCAGCTATCGCGAAGAAGAGATACCTGCCGAGCTCAAGGCGCTGGCCGATGAATGGCGCGCGAAGATGGTGGAGGCCGCGGCTGAGGCCGATGACGAACTGACCGAGAAGTTTCTTGAGGGCGAAGAACTGAGCATCGAAGAAATCAAGGCCGGCCTGCGCAAACGCACCCTGAACAACGAAATCGTACCCACCATCCTCGGTTCCTCGTTCAAGAACAAGGGCGTGCCGCTGATGCTCGATGCGGTGATCGATTACCTGCCTGCCCCGTCGGAAATCCCGGCAATCAAGGGCACCGACCCCGACGACGAAAACAAGCACCTGGAACGCCACGCCGACGACAAGGAGCCGTTCTCGGCCCTGGCCTTCAAGATCGCCACCGACCCGTTCGTCGGCACCCTGACCTTCGCCCGGGTGTACTCCGGGGTGCTCAGCTCCGGCAATGCCGTGCTCAACTCGGTCAAGGGCAAGAAAGAGCGCATCGGCCGCATGGTGCAGATGCACGCCAACCAGCGCGCGGAGATCAAGGACGTATGCGCCGGTGACATCGCTGCCCTCATCGGCATGAAGGACGTGACCACCGGCGACACCCTGTGCGACATGGACAAGCCAATCATCCTGGAACGCATGGACTTCCCCGACCCGGTGATTTCCGTGGCCGTGGAACCGAAAACCAAGGCCGACCAGGAAAAAATGGGCATCGCCCTGGGCAAACTGGCCCAGGAAGACCCGTCATTCCGCGTGCGCACCGACGAAGAAACCGGCCAGACCATCATCTCCGGCATGGGCGAGTTGCACCTGGACATCATCGTCGACCGCATGCGCCGTGAATTCAACGTCGAGGCCAATATCGGCAAGCCGCAGGTGGCCTACCGCGAGAAAATCCGCAACACCTGCGAGATCGAGGGCCGCTTCGTCCGCCAGTCCGGCGGCCGCGGCCAGTACGGTCATTGCTGGATCCGCTTCGCCCCCGGTGACGAAGGCAAGGAAGGCCTGGAGTTCGTCAACGAGATCGTCGGCGGCGTGGTGCCCCGCGAATACATCCCGGCGATCCAGAAGGGTATCGAAGAACAGATGAAGAACGGCGTGCTGGCCGGCTACCCGCTGATCAACCTGAAGGCAGCGGTGTATGACGGCTCGTACCACGATGTGGACTCCAACGAGATGGCCTACAAGATCGCAGCGTCGATGGCCACCAAGCAACTGTCGCAAAAAGGCGGCGCGGTACTGCTGGAGCCGGTGATGAAGGTGGAGGTGGTCACCCCTGAGGAATACCAGGGCGACATCCTGGGCGACCTGAGCCGGCGCCGGGGCATGATCCAGGACGGCGACGAAACCCCGGCAGGCAAGGTGATCCGCGCCGAGGTGCCGTTGGGCGAAATGTTCGGCTACGCCACCTCGATGCGCTCGATGACCCAGGGCCGGGCCAGCTTCTCGATGGAGTTCACCCGCTATGCCGAGGCCCCAGCCAGCATTGCCGATGGCATCGTCAAGAAGAACCGCGGGGAGTGATTCCTTCGCCTGTACCGGCCTCTTCGCGGGCATGCCCGCGAAGAGGCCAGCACAGACAATAACCTTTCTTAGTGCTGCTCCCCTGCCCGCTTCAACAGCTTCTTGCACCGCTCCGACAGATGCACCACGCGCAGGTGCTTGCCCGCCTTGGCATAACGCTCGCGCAAGGTCTGCAGTGCGGCAACCGCCGAGTAATCGACAAAGCTCAGGTGCTGGCAGTCCAGCGTGACCTGGGCCGGGTCGCTGGCGGCATCGAACTGGTCGAGAAATGAAGTGGTCGAGGCGAAGAACAGCGTGCCATGGACCTGATAGTGTTTGCCGCCATCGGCGTCTTCATGGCTGTCGGCGTACAACTCCCGGGCATGCTGCCAGGCAAAGTTCAGCGCCGCGATCACGATGCCGAACAGCACTGCCATGGCCAGGTCGGTAAACACCGTGACCACGGTCACCGCGATGATCGCCAGCACATCGTTGACCGGCACCTTGTGCAACACCCGCAAGGACGCCCAGGCAAAGGTCTGCTGGGCCACCACGAACATCACGCCAACCAGCGCCGCCAGGGGAATACGCTCGATCAAAGGCGACAGGAACAACACGAACAGCAGAATCATCACCCCGGCTACCACACCCGACAGCCGGCCACGGCCATTGGAGCTCAGGTTGATCACCGTTTGCCCGATCATTGCGCAACCCCCCATGCCACCGCACAGGCCCGACACCATGTTCGCGGCGCCCAATGCCACGCACTCGCGGTCCGGGTAGCCGCGGCTTTCGGTGATTTCGTCGGTCAGGTTCAGCGTGAGCAGGGTTTCCAGCAGGCCGACCATGGCCATCAGCACCGCGTAGGGGGCGATGATCTTGAGGGTTTCCAGGTTCCACGGCACATCCGGCAGCGCCAGCCCCGGCAAGCCGCCAGCGATGTGCGCCATATCACCCAAGGTGCGGGTGGGCAAGCCGAGCAGATACACCAGCAAGCCAACGCCAAGAATCGCCACCAGTGCCGGCGGTACGGCGCGGGTGAGCGTCGGCAGCAGGTAGACCACCGCCATGGTCAGCGCCACCAGGCCGATCATCAGGTACAAAGGCGTGCCACTGAGCCAGTGCTCACCGTTCTTGAAATGCTCCAGCTGGGCCATGGCAATGACAATGGCCAGGCCGTTGACGAAGCCCAGCATGACCGGGTACGGCACCAGGCGCACCAGCTTGCCCAGGCGCAGCAGGCCGAACAGAATCATCACCACCCCGCCCAGCAGCACCGTTGCCAGCAGGTATTGCGCGCCGTGCTGCACCACCAGCGCCACGATCACCACCGCCATCGAGCCGGCAGCCCCGGAAATCATGCCCGGCCGACCGCCGAACAGTGCGGTCAAGGTGCAAATGATGAACGCACCGTACAGGCCCATCAGCGGGTTAAGGTGGGCCACCAAGGCAAAGGCGATGCACTCGGGCACCAAGGCAAACGAGGTGGTCAGGCCGGCGAGCAGGTCGGCGCGTAGTCGGGTGTGTTTCATGGGCATCCTGTAATTAGCCGGACAACAGCCTGGGGCACCTGTACGGCCTTTAGAGCGGGCAAAAATCGAAGGCGGCATGTTACGGAATTTGTCTGACAGCAGCCACCGCGCAATGTAGCCGAAGGGCTCTCAGGCTCCCTGGCACGGCCTGTGGAGGGCGATTATCTGCAATTATCTGGCTGACTATAATTTATAGTTTCCTGGATAAAGCCAGGATAAAAGGCAGTTTTTGATGTGCATCCAGCACAGGCAGGACGCCTTTGCCATCATGGCAACCCCACCTGCGGAGATCATGGACATGCCGCTACGCCCCCTATGCGCCGCCCTGCTGCTGGCCGCCAGCCTCACCGCCCAGGCCGCCACCGAGGTATTGCCGCTGCAGCACCGCAGCAGTGCCGAACTGCTGCCTGCCGCACAGGCATTCATCGCCAAAGACGGCACGGTCAGCGCCTTCGAGAACAAGCTGATCGTCAACGCCAGCCCCGAGCGCATCGACGACCTGCGTGCCTTGCTGCAGCAGCTGGATACCGCGCCCAAGCGCCTGCTGATCAGCGTTGACAACAACGACAGCAACTTCCAGGACAACCGGGGCAACGGCCAAGTCATTCGCTACGGCACCAGCAACCGCGACGGTGGCATGCAGCAAGTTCAGGCCAGCGAAGGCCAGCCAGCACTCATCCAGGTTGGCCAGAGCATCCCGGTTACCAGCACCAGCACCGACGGCTACGGGCGCCTCCAGAGCAACACCGAATACCGCAACGTGACCCAAGGTTTCTATGTCACCCCGACTCTGAGCGGAGAAACGGTTCGTCTGCAAATAAGCACAAATAATGACCGCATCAGCCAGGAACGTGCAGATGTAGTAAAAGTGCAAAGTACCGACACAACCATCACTGGCAAGCTCGGCGAGTGGATCACCCTGGCGGGCTACAACCAGCAGAGCCAAGCGGACCGCAGTACGTCAAGCCGCAGTTACAGCACCCAGCGCGGTGAAAACATGACTTTGCGTGTAAAAGTCGACCTTCTCGACTGATCCCAGGCAATTCAAGGCCTCGACCAAAGGCCTTGAAACTGACTGACAAGTCGTATTAGACCAAAGATGTAGTAAGCACAAAAAACCACTACAAAACATTTGACAGGGTGTTTTTCCCAAGGGCATGATGGCCTCGCTCCCGCTAATCAGGGGCCCTGGCAAGGGCCTTCGAGGCGCGCTCCTCCCACCCCCGGAGGCGCCTTGTGTCTGTACGGCCCACAAGGCGGTTCGACGGGATTGCGACTGCAACGAAGAAGTTGTCCCGAGGGACGGAAGCGCATCACCGCAGTACTGGCAATCGCGTAGCACCGCAGTTAGGCATCCACGAGCCGACCTGCCGGGGCGCCCTCTGCCTGGCCTGCACTCTCCTTCCCCTTCGAGCCTTCGCGTTCGCCGCCGCACACCTGCGAACAGGACAGCCGCCAGGCACCTGATCTGCTCCGAGCATCAGCACAATTAACTCAAGATCGATGCGACGAGGTTTATTTCCATGGCACTGACACGCGAACAGCAAATTGCAGCCCTCGAGAAAGACTGGGCCGAGAACCCGCGCTGGAAAGGCGTGACCCGTACCTACACCGCCGCTGATGTCGTTCGCCTGCGTGGCTCCGTGCAACCCGAGCACACCTTTGCCCGCCAGGGTGCAGAGAAACTGTGGAAGCTGGTCACCGAAGGTGCCCACCCGTCCTTCCGCCCTGAGAAAGACTTCGTCAACTGCATGGGCGCCCTGACCGGCGGCCAGGCAGTCCAGCAGGTAAAAGCCGGCATCCAGGCCATCTACCTGTCCGGCTGGCAGGTTGCCGCCGACAACAACTCGGCCGAGTCCATGTACCCGGACCAGTCGCTGTACCCGGTCGACTCGGTACCGACCGTGGTCAAGCGCATCAACAATGCGTTCCGCCGCGCTGACCAGATCCAGTGGAAAGCGGGCAAGAACCCGGGCGACGAAGGCTACATCGACTACTTCGCGCCGATCGTGGCTGACGCCGAAGCCGGTTTCGGCGGCGTACTGAACGCCTACGAGCTGATGAAGAACATGATCGAAGCAGGCGCCGCCGGCGTGCACTTCGAAGACCAGCTGGCCTCGGTGAAAAAGTGCGGCCACATGGGTGGCAAGGTACTGGTACCGACCCAGGAAGCCGTGCAGAAGCTGGTGGCCGCGCGCCTGGCTGCTGACGTGTCGGGTGTGCCGACCATTATCCTGGCCCGTACCGACGCCAACGCCGCCGACTTGCTGACCAGCGACTGCGACCCGTACGACCAGCCGTTCGTGATTGGCGAGCGCACCCGCGAAGGCTTCTACAAGGTACGCGCCGGCCTCGACCAGGCCATCGCCCGCGGCCTGGCCTACGCGCCGTATGCCGACCTGATCTGGTGCGAGACTGCCAAACCGGACCTGGACGAAGCCCGCCGCTTCGCCGAAGCGATCAAGAAGGAGTACCCGGACCAGATCCTGTCGTACAACTGCTCGCCTTCCTTCAACTGGAAGAAGAACCTGGACGACGCCACCATTGCCAAGTTCCAGCGCGAACTGTCGGCCATGGGCTACAAACACCAGTTCATCACCCTGGCCGGCATCCACAACATGTGGCACGGCATGTTCAACCTGGCGCACGACTACGCCCGCAACGACATGACCGCCTATGTGAAGCTGCAGGAGCAGGAATTCGCTGACGCCAGCAAGGGCTACACCTTCGTGGCGCACCAGCAGGAAGTGGGCACTGGCTACTTCGACGACATGACCACTGTTATTCAGGGTGGGGCTTCGTCGGTGACTGCCCTGACGGGTTCGACTGAGGAAGAGCAATTCCACTGATAGTGGCTTGCGGTTGAAACAAGGCCCGACGCTTGTAAAAGCGCCGGGCCTTTGTTTTTGCCGGTACCGGCCCTTTCGCGGATGAACCCGCTCCCCGAGGGTTGCGCGGAACCCTGTAGGAGCGGCCTTGTGTCGCGAAAGGGGTGCGTAGCGCCCCGGGATCTGTGCGCCACCGCAAAATTGCCGGGGCCGCTTTGCGGCCCTTTCGCGACACAAGGCCGCTCCTACAGACGAATCGTGCCTATCAGGGGTGCTCTGTGCTGCATGCCAGTTCAGCTTGCCGGCTCCCACATCTGTTTCGGGCCAGTCCATCCTAGGCCAGCGCAGGCGACCGGCTAGTACATACGGCGCGGTATCGAGCCATGCGCCAGAGGGGGCACGCGCGAATCACACAGGCATCATTGGCCCGAAGCATATGTGGGAGCCGGCTTGCCGGCGATGCGCCCCGCGGGCGGCGCTCGATCTCACAGGCGCTGCATTCCTTTCGCCATACAAATGGCAGCCCTCCCGCGACCCAACGGCAGCCCCAACAAACCACATAATCAGGTCTATCTTGTGGCAGCAAGCCAGCAAGGACCGCATCAGGGCGGCGAGGTGCCTGCCTTGGTTTTTGCGGTGTTGCGCAGATCGAGCGCCGCCCGCGCGGCGCATCGCGAGCTGCGCTCGCTCCTACGTTTGTTTCGGGCCAATTATGCCTGGGGGATTTGCGCGCGAACGCTTTGGCGCACGCCTCGATATGGCGACGTACAAACAAGGCGGTCGCGCGCGCCTGGCACAGGATGGACTGGCCGGAAACAAACGTAGGAGCGGCTTTAGCCGCGATGCGCCGCGCGGGCGGCGCTCGATCTCACAGGCGCTGCATTCCTTTCGCCATACAAATGGCAGCCCTCACGCGACCCAACGGCAGCCCCAACAAACCCCATAATCAGGTCTATGTTGAGGCAGCAAACCAGCAAGGACCGCCGCATGAGGGCGGCGAGGTGCCTGCCTTGGTTTTTGCGGTGTTGCGCAGATCGAGCGCCGCCCGCGCGGCGCATCGCGAGCTGCGCTCGCTCCTACGTTTGTTTCGGGCCAGTTATGCCTGTGGGATTTGCGCGCGAACGCTTTGGCGCACGCCTCGATATCGCGACGTACAAACAAGGCGGTCGCGCGCGCCTGGCACAGGTTGGACTGGCCGGAAACAAACGTAGGAGCGGCTTTAGCCGCGATGCGCCGCGCGGGCGGCGCTCGGTTTCACAGGCGCTGCATTCCTTTCGTCATACAAATGGCAGCCCTCACGCGACCCACGCCAGCCCAACAAACCCCACAATCACGTCTATGCTTGTGGCAGCACCGCACCCAGGGCAGCACTGGCCGGCCGCTTCATCAGCCAGTCATGACCCAACCACTAAAGTATTGACCCAGAGCGGTGCAACCGCCGCGCAAAGCTGCTAGAACACGGCCCTTTCGCATTTACAAGTAGGGGGACTCGCCAGATGAACTTTACAAGGCTCAGAACAGCCCAATTAAATGGCATCAGGTCAAATGATATTAATTATCATTACGAAACTTGTAATTCGTTACCACTCGCAAGAAACATAATTAACAAAAGCGCACGCAATGCCCGAATTTCAAGGCTTTCAGCCATTTACGCGCTGCTGTTGCACTAAATCCTACGGATAAATTTGCTACAGAAATTTTACTTGCACCAGGTTTACCCATAAAATCAGCGCGATTGATTCAGCTGCGACATTTGGTCACTGCATGTGCGACACCAGGTCGCCGCTCTACACTTATTTCAGACTGCAGAGCTGGGTCTCTGTATAAGGATTTCTAGCATGTCCGATTCGGCAGGACTCATCGCCCACAACTGGGGCTTTGCCATCTTCCTCCTGGGTGTCGTCGGCCTGTGCGCCTTCATGCTCGGCCTGTCCAGCCTGCTCGGTAGCAAGGCATGGGGCCGCGCCAAGAACGAACCCTTCGAATCCGGCATGCTGCCCGTCGGCAGCGCCCGCCTGCGCCTGTCCGCCAAATTCTATCTGGTCGCGATGCTGTTCGTGATCTTCGATATCGAAGCCCTCTTTCTCTTTGCATGGTCTGTGTCCGTCCGCGAAAGCGGCTGGACCGGGTTCGTCGAAGCACTCGTTTTCATAGCAATTCTGTTGGCAGGTCTTGTCTACCTATGGCGCGTCGGGGCACTTGATTGGGCTCCCGAAGGTCGCCGCAAGCGGCAAGCGAAGCTGAAACAATGAGGCTTTGGCATGCAATACAATCTCACCAGAATCGATCCGGATGCGCCCAACGAGCAGTACCCGGTCGGTGAACGGGAAACCGTCACCGATCAGCTGCTGGAGGACCAGGTCCACAAGAACATCTTCATGGGCAAGCTCGAAGATGTGCTGCGTGGCGCGGTCAACTGGGGTCGCAAGAACTCACTGTGGCCGTACAACTTCGGCCTGTCCTGCTGCTACGTGGAAATGACCACGGCCTTCACGGCACCCCACGACATCGCCCGCTTCGGCGCCGAAGTCATCAGGGCTTCGCCGCGTCAGGCCGACTTCATGGTCATTGCCGGTACCTGCTTCGTGAAAATGGCGCCGATCATCCAGCGCCTGTACGAGCAGATGCTCGAGCCCAAGTGGGTGATCTCCATGGGGTCGTGCGCCAACTCCGGTGGCATGTACGACATCTACTCGGTCGTTCAGGGGGTCGACAAGTTCCTCCCCGTGGACGTCTATGTGCCTGGCTGCCCGCCACGCCCTGAGGCTTTCCTGCAAGGCTTGATGCTGCTGCAGGAGTCGATCGGCCAAGAACGACGCCCGCTTTCCTGGGTTGTTGGTGATCAAGGTATTTACCGTGCCGAGATGCCAGCCCAGAAAGACTTGCGTCGTGAGCAGCGCATTGCCGTAACCAACCTGCGCAGCCCCGACGAAGTCTGATCCAGCGACCTGCCGCCCGCTCCCCATGGAGCCGGCGGCCTGGCTTCATTCTTAACGTTGACCCAAAGCGACCGAGACCATGACAGCGGACAACGCTATTTTCATTCCGCCCTACAAGGCTGACGACCAGGATGTGGTCGTCGAACTGCACAACCGTTTTGGCGCCGAAGCATTCGTCGCCCAGGAAACCCGCACCGGCATGCCCGTGCTGTGGGTCAAGCGCGCCCAACTCAAGGAAGTGCTGAGCTTCCTGCGTGGCGTGGCCAAGCCGTACAGCATGCTGTACGACCTGCACGGCGTCGACGAACGCCTGCGTACCCAGCGCCGCGGCCTGCCAGCCGCCGACTTCAGCGTGTTCTACCACCTGCTGTCGGTCGAGCGTAACAGCGACGTGATGATCAAGGTGTCGCTCAGCGAAGGCGACCTCAACCTGCCGTCGGTGACCAGCATCTGGCCGAACGCCAACTGGTACGAGCGCGAAGTCTGGGACATGTTCGGCATCGACTTTGCCGGCCACCCGCACCTCAGCCGCATCATGATGCCCCCCACCTGGGAAGGCCACCCGCTGCGCAAGGACTACCCGGCGCGTGCCACCGAGTTCGACCCGTACAGCCTGACCCTGGCCAAGCAGCAGCTCGAAGAGGAATCGGCGCGCTTCAACCCCGAAGCCTGGGGCATGAAGCGTCAGGGCGCCAACGAGGACTACATGTTCCTCAACCTCGGCCCCAACCACCCTTCGGCGCACGGTGCATTCCGCATCGTGCTGCAGCTGGACGGTGAAGAGATCGTCGACTGCGTCCCGGACATCGGCTACCACCACCGTGGCGCCGAGAAAATGGCCGAGCGCCAGTCCTGGCACAGCTTCATCCCCTACACCGACCGTATCGACTACCTCGGCGGGGTGATGAACAACCTGCCGTACGTGCTCGCGGTGGAGAAGCTGGCCGGCATCCAGGTGCCGCAGAAGGTCGACGTGATCCGCATCATGCTCGCCGAGTTCTTCCGCATCACCAGCCACCTGCTGTTCCTGGGCACCTATATTCAGGACGTGGGTGCCATGACCCCGGTGTTCTTCACCTTCACCGACCGCCAGCGCGCCTACACCGTGATCGAGGCGATCACCGGTTTCCGCCTGCACCCGGCCTGGTACCGCATCGGTGGCGTCGCCCACGACCTGCCGCGCGGCTGGGACAAGCTGGTCAAGGACTTCGTCGAATGGCTGCCCAAGCGCCTCGACGAGTACACCAAGGCGGCCTTGCAGAACAGCATCCTCAAGGGCCGTACCATCGGCGTCGCTGCCTACAACACCAAGGAAGCACTGGCCTGGGGCACCACCGGTGCCGGGCTGCGCTCCACCGGTTGCGACTTCGACCTGCGCAAAGCCCGCCCTTACTCCGGCTACGAGAACTTCGAGTTCGAAGTACCGCTGGCCCACAACGGCGATGCCTACGATCGCTGCATGGTCCGCGTCGAGGAGATGCGCCAGAGTATCCGCATCATCGACCAGTGCCTGCGCAACATGCCGGAAGGCCCGTACAAGGCGGATCACCCGCTGACCACGCCGCCGCCGAAAGAGCGCACCCTGCAGCACATCGAAACCCTGATCACGCACTTCCTGCAAGTCTCGTGGGGCCCGGTGATGCCGGCCAACGAGTCGTTCCAGATGATCGAGGCGACCAAGGGCATCAACAGTTACTACCTGACGAGCGATGGCGGCACCATGAGCTACCGCACCCGGATCCGTACCCCGAGCTACCCGCACCTGCAGCAGATCCCTTCGGTGATCAAAGGCAGCATGGTCGCCGACCTCATTGCGTACCTGGGCAGTATCGACTTCGTTATGGCTGACGTGGACCGCTAAGCATGAACAGCACGCTTATCCAGACAGACCGTTTCGCCCTGAGCGAAACCGAGCGCTCGGCCATCGAGCACGAAATGCATCACTACGAGGACCCGCGCGCGGCGTCCATCGAAGCCCTGAAGATCGTTCAGAGGGAACGCGGCTGGGTGCCGGACGGCGCCATTCACGCCATCGGCGAAGTGCTGGGCATTCCGGCCAGCGACGTCGAAGGTGTAGCCACCTTCTACAGCCAGATTTTCCGCCAGCCAGTCGGCCGCCACATCATCCGCGTGTGCGACAGCATGGTCTGCTACATCGGCGGCCACGAATCGGTGGTCAGCCAGATCCAGAGCGAATTGGGCATCGGCCTTGGCCAGACTACCGCAGACGGCCGCTTCACCCTGCTGCCGGTATGCTGCCTGGGCAACTGCGACAAAGCCCCGGCGCTGATGATCGACGACGACACCTTCGGTGACGTGCAGCCGGCTGGCGTTTCCAAACTGCTGGAGGGTTACGTATGACCATTACTTCCTTCGGCCCGGCCAACCGCATCGCGCGCACGGCCGAAACCCACCCGCTGACCTGGCGCCTGCGTGACGACGGCGAACCGGTATGGCTGGCCGAGTATGAATCGAAGAACGGCTACGCCGCCGCGCGCAAGGCGCTGGCAGACATGTCCGCCGACGATATCGTGCAAAGCGTCAAGGACTCCGGCCTCAAGGGCCGTGGTGGCGCCGGCTTCCCCACCGGGGTGAAGTGGGGCCTGATGCCCAAAGACGAATCCATGAACATCCGCTACCTGCTGTGCAACGCGGACGAAATGGAGCCCAACACCTGGAAGGACCGCATGCTGATGGAGCAACAGCCCCATCTGCTGGTGGAGGGCATGCTGATCAGCGCCCGCGCCCTGAAGGCCTACCGCGGCTACATCTTCCTGCGCGGCGAATACACCACCGCCGCGAAGAACCTCAACCGCGCCATCGATGAAGCCAAGGCCGCAGGCCTTTTGGGCAAGAACATCCTGGGCAGCGGTTTCGATTTCGAGCTGTTCGTGCACACCGGTGCCGGGCGCTACATCTGCGGTGAAGAAACCGCGCTGATCAACTCGCTGGAAGGCCGCCGCGCCAACCCGCGCTCCAAGCCGCCCTTCCCTGCTGCGGTGGGTGTATGGGGCAAACCGACCTGCGTGAACAACGTCGAAACCCTGTGCAACGTGCCAGCCATCGTCGCCAACGGCAACGACTGGTACAAGTCGCTGGCCCGTGAAGGCAGCGAAGACCACGGCACCAAGCTGATGGGCTTCTCCGGCAAGGTCAAGAACCCGGGCCTGTGGGAACTGCCGTTCGGCGTTACCGCCCGCGAGCTGTTCGAGGACTACGCCGGTGGCATGCGTGACGGCTTCAAGCTCAAGTGCTGGCAGCCAGGCGGCGCCGGTACCGGCTTCCTGCTGCCCGAGCACCTCGACGCGCAGATGTACGCCGGTGGCATCGCCAAAGTCGGCACCCGCATGGGTACGGGCCTGGCCATGGCGGTCGACGACAGCGTGAACATGGTGTCGCTGCTGCGCAACATGGAAGAGTTCTTCGCCCGCGAGTCGTGTGGCTGGTGCACCCCTTGCCGTGACGGCCTGCCGTGGAGCGTGAAAATGCTGCGCGCACTGGAAAACGGCCAGGGCCGCGCCGAAGACATCGAGACGCTGCTGGGGCTGGTCAACTTCCTTGGCCCAGGCCGTACCTTCTGTGCTCACGCACCGGGTGCCGTCGAGCCATTGGGCAGTGCCATCAAGTACTTCCGCTCGGAGTTCGAGGCCGGTGTGGCGCCTGAAAGCGCTGGCACCCTGCGCCCGAACCTGGCGAAGCCGATTGTGGTCGGCGCATAAGAAGATAGAACGCGGGTGGTCCGTGCCACCCGCCAGCCCGCCGGCAGGCCCGAATGACTCGTGGCGTGCCGCAGGCTCACCGATTTCCATTAGCCACGCCCGCTCACGCGGGCCAACGAAGAACTTTGAACAATGGCCACTATCCACGTAGACGGCAAAGCGCTCGAAGTCAACGGTGCTGACAACCTGTTACAGGCGTGTCTGTCACTCGGCCTCGACATCCCTTATTTCTGCTGGCACCCCGCGCTTGGTAGCGTGGGTGCCTGCCGGCAGTGCGCGGTCAAGCAGTACACCGACGAGAACGACACCCGTGGTCGTATCGTCATGTCCTGCATGACCCCTGCTTCCGACGGCACCTGGATCTCCATCGACGATGAAGAGTCCAAGGCGTTCCGCGCCAGCGTCGTCGAATGGCTGATGACCAACCACCCGCACGACTGCCCGGTGTGCGAGGAAGGCGGTCACTGCCACCTGCAGGACATGACGGTAATGACCGGCCACAACGAGCGCCGCTACCGTTTCACCAAGCGTACCCACCAGAACCAGGACCTCGGCCCGTTCATCGCCCATGAGATGAACCGCTGCATCGCCTGCTACCGCTGCGTGCGCTACTACAAGGACTACGCCGGCGGGACCGACCTGGGTGTCTACGGCGCCCACGACAACGTGTACTTCGGTCGCGTCGAAGACGGCGTGCTGGAAAGCGAGTTCTCCGGCAACCTGACCGAAGTCTGCCCAACGGGCGTGTTCACCGACAAGACCCACTCCGAGCGCTACAACCGCAAGTGGGACATGCAGTTTGCCCCGAGCATCTGCCATGGCTGCTCCAGCGGCTGCAACATCAGCCCAGGCGAGCGCTACGGCGAGCTGCGCCGTATCGAAAACCGCTTCAACGGTTCGGTGAACCAGTACTTCCTGTGCGACCGCGGCCGCTTTGGCTACGGTTACGTCAACCGCACGGACCGCCCGCGCCAGCCACAACTGGCCGACGGCACCAAGCTGGGCCTGGACGCCGCCCTGGACAAGGCCGCCGACCTGCTGCGCGGCCGCACCATCGTCGGCATCGGTTCGCCACGCGCCAGCCTCGAAAGCAACTACGGCCTGCGTGAGCTGGTCGGTGCCGAGTACTTCTACTCGGGCATGGAAGCTGGCGAGCTGGCCCGGGTGCGCCTGGCCCTGGACGTGCTGAACAACAGCCCGCTGCCGGTGCCGACCCTGCGCGACATCGAAGACCACGACGCCGTGTTCGTGCTGGGTGAAGACCTGACCCAGACCGCTGCCCGCGTCGCCCTGGCTGTGCGCCAGGCGACCAAGGGCAAGGCCGAGGCCATGGCCGAAGCGATGAAGGTGCAGCCTTGGCTCGACGCTGCCGTGAAGAACATCGGCCAGCACGCGCTGTACCCGCTCTTCATCGCTTCGCTGGCGCAAACCAAGCTGGACGACGTGGCTGAAGAGTGCGTGCACGCAGCCCCCGCCGACCTGGCCCGCCTCGGCTTCGCCGTGGCCCACGCCATCGACCCGAGCGCCCCGGCTGTCGAAGGCCTGGACGCCGAAGCCAAAGCCCTGGCCCAGCGCATCGCCGACGCCCTGGTGGCCGCCAAGCGCCCATTGGTGGTAGCGGGCACTTCGCTGGCCGACCCGGCCCTGATCGAAGCCGCCGCCAACATCGCCAAAGCCCTGAAGCTGCGCGAGAAAAACGGCTCCCTGAGCCTGGTGGTGCCAGAGGCCAACAGCATCGGCCTGGCCATGCTCGGTGGCGAGTCGGTAGATGCCGCGCTGGACGCCGTCATCAGCGGCAAAGCCGATGCGATCGTGGTGCTGGAAAACGACCTGTACGCCCGCGTAGCGGCTGCCAAGGTCGACGCAGCCCTGGCGGCCGCCAAAGTGGTGATCGTCGCCGACCACTCGAAAACCCCGACGGTCGACCGCGCCCACCTGGTGTTGCCGGCCGCCTCGTTCGCCGAAGGCGACGGTACCCTGGTCAGCCAGGAAGGCCGTGCCCAGCGCTTCTTCCAGGTGTTCGACCCGCAGTACCTGGACAGCAGCATCCAGATCCACGAAGGCTGGCGCTGGATGCACGCCCTGCGTGCCACCCTGCTGAACAAGCCGGTCGACTGGACGCAACTGGACCACGTCACCAGCGCCTGTGCGGCTGCCGCGCCGCAACTGGCCGGCATCGTCAATGCCGCGCCAAGCGCCGCGTTCCGCATCAAGGGCATGAAGCTGGCCCGCGAGCCGCTGCGCTACTCCGGCCGTACCGCCATGCGCGCCAACATCAGCGTGCACGAGCCACGTACCCCGCAAGACAAGGACACCGCGTTCGCCTTCTCCATGGAAGGCTACTCGGGCTCGGCCGAACCGCGCCAGCAGGTGCCGTTCGCCTGGTCGCCGGGCTGGAACTCGCCGCAAGCCTGGAACAAGTTCCAGGACGAGGTCGGTGGCCACCTGCGTGCCGGTGATCCGGGCGTGCGCCTGATCGAGTCGCAAGGCGACCGCCTGAACTGGTTCAGCGCCATTCCGGGCGCCTTCAACCCGGCCCGTGGCACCTGGACGGCGGTGCCGTTCTTCCACCTGTTCGGCAGCGAAGAAAGCTCCTCGCGCGCAGCCCCGGTGCAACAGCGTATTCCGGCGGCCTACGTGGCCCTGGCCAAGTCCGAGGCCGACCGCCTGGGCGTCAACGAAGGTGCGCTGCTGAGCCTGACCGTTGCCGGTGTGGCCCTGCGCCTGCCGCTGCGTATCAATGAAGAGCTGGGCGCTGGCCTGGTCGCGCTGCCGAAAGGCCTGGCCGGCATTCCGCCTGCCATCTTCGGTGCACCCGTCGAAGGTCTGCAGGAGGCAGCACAATGAGCTGGTTCACCCCCGAAGTGATCGATGTGATCATCCAGGTCGTCAAGGCTATCGTGGTGCTGTTGGCCGTGGTGGTCTGCGGCGCGCTGCTCAGCTTCGTCGAACGCCGCTTGCTGGGCTGGTGGCAGGACCGCTACGGTCCGAACCGCGTCGGCCCGTTCGGCATGTTCCAGATCGCAGCCGACATGCTGAAGATGTTCTTCAAGGAAGACTGGAACCCGCCCTTCGTCGACAAGATGATCTTCACCCTGGCGCCAGTCGTGGCCATGAGCGCCCTGCTGATCGGCTTCTCGATCATCCCGATCACCCCGGGCTGGGGCGTCGCCGACCTGAACATCGGCCTGCTGTTCTTCTTCGCCATGGCCGGCCTGTCGGTCTACGCGGTGCTGTTTGCCGGCTGGTCGTCGAACAACAAGTACGCCCTGTTGGGCAGCTTGCGGGCTTCGGCACAGACCGTGTCGTACGAAGTGTTCCTGGGCCTGGCGCTGATGGGCGTGGTGGTGCAGGTGGGTTCGTTCAACATGCGCGACATCGTCGAGTACCAGGCGCAGAACCTGTGGTTCATCATTCCGCAGTTCTTCGGCTTCTGCACCTTCTTCATCGCTGGCGTGGCCGTGACTCACCGTCACCCGTTCGACCAGCCGGAAGCGGAACAGGAACTGGCCGACGGCTACCACATCGAGTATGCCGGCATGAAGTGGGGCATGTTCTTCGTTGGTGAGTACATCGGCATCATCCTCATCTCGGCGCTGCTGGTAACCCTGTTCTTCGGCGGCTGGCACGGCCCGTTCGGCATCCTGCCGCAACTGCCGTTCCTGTGGTTCGCATTGAAGACCGCGTTCTTCATCATGCTGTTCATCCTGCTGCGCGCCTCGATCCCGCGCCCACGCTATGACCAGGTGATGGACTTCAGCTGGAAGTTCTGCCTGCCGCTGACCCTGATCAATTTGCTGGTGACCGCTGCGCTCGTGCTCTACAACACGCCAGCCGTCGCGGCCCAGTGAGGATTTGACCCATGTTCAAGTATATCGGCGACATCGTTAAAGGCACCGGCACCCAGCTGCGCAGCCTGGCCATGGTGTTCTCCCACGGGTTTCGCAAACGCGACACCCTGCAGTACCCCGAAGAGCCCGTGTACCTGCCGCCGCGCTACCGCGGCCGCATCGTGCTCACCCGCGACCCCGACGGCGAGGAGCGCTGCGTAGCGTGCAACCTCTGCGCGGTGGCCTGCCCGGTCGGCTGCATCTCGCTGCAGAAAGCCGAAACCGAGGACGGCCGCTGGTACCCGGAGTTCTTCCGCATCAACTTCTCACGCTGCATCTTCTGCGGCCTGTGTGAAGAAGCGTGCCCGACCACCGCGATCCAGCTGACTCCGGATTTCGAAATGGCCGAGTTCAAGCGTCAGGACCTGGTGTACGAGAAAGAAGATCTGCTGATCTCCGGCCCCGGCAAGAACCCTGACTACAACTTCTACCGTGTTGCGGGTATGGCCATCGCTGGCAAGCCGAAAGGCGCTGCACAGAACGAAGCCGAGCCGATCAACGTGAAGAGCTTGCTCCCATAAGGACAGAAAGATGGAATTCGCTTTCTACTTCGCATCCGGGATCGCCGTGGTGTCCACCCTTCGGGTGGTGACCGGCACCAACCCCGTGCACGCCTTGCTTTACCTGATCATTTCGCTGATTTCCGTGGCCATGATCTTCTTCTCCCTGGGTGCGCCGTTCGCCGGTGCCCTGGAAGTGATCGCTTACGCGGGCGCCATCATGGTGCTGTTCGTGTTCGTGGTGATGATGCTCAACCTCGGGCCGGCTTCGGTGGCCCAAGAGCGCGGCTGGCTCAAGCCCGGCATCTGGGCCGGGCCGGTCATCCTTGGCGCCCTGCTGCTGGCAGAGCTGCTGTACGTGCTGTTCGTCACCCCGAGCGGCGCCGGCATCAGCGGTACCATCGTGGGCCCGAAAGCCGTGGGGGTCAGCCTGTTCGGCCCTTACCTGCTGGTGGTCGAACTGGCGTCGATGCTGCTGCTGGCGGCAGCTGTGACCGCCTTCCACCTGGGCCGCAACGAGGCGAAGGAGTAAATCATGGGTGCTATCCCTCTCGAACATGGCCTGGCAGTCGCCGGCATCCTGTTCTGCTTAGGTCTGGTTGGCCTGATGGTCCGCCGCAACATCCTCTTCGTGCTCATGAGCCTGGAAGTCATGATGAACGCCTCTGCCCTGGCGTTCGTCGTCGCCGGGGCCCGTTGGGTACAGCCCGACGGCCAGGTGATGTTCATTCTGGTGATCAGCCTGGCAGCTGCCGAGGCCAGCATTGGCCTGGCCATCCTGCTGCAGCTGTACCGCCGGTTCCACACTCTCGACATCGATGCTGCCAGTGAGATGCGCGGATGAACCTTCTCTTCCTGACTTTCGTCTTTCCCCTCATCGGCTTCCTGCTGCTGTCGTTCTCGCGCGGACGGTTCTCGGAGAACCTGTCCGCGCTGATCGGCGTCGGCTCGGTAGGCCTGTCGGCGGCCACGGCCGCCTACGTCATCTGGCAATTCAACGTCGCCCCACCTGAAGGCGGCGCTTACAGCCAGTTGCTGTGGCAATGGATGTCGGTGGACGGCTTCGCGCCGAACTTCACCCTGTACCTGGACGGCCTGTCGGTCACCATGCTCGGCGTGGTCACCGGTGTCGGGTTCCTGATCCACCTGTTCGCCTCCTGGTACATGCGTGGCGAAGCCGGCTACTCGCGCTTCTTCTCGTACACCAACCTGTTCATCGCCAGCATGCTGTTCCTGATCCTTGGCGATAACCTGCTGTTCATCTACTTCGGCTGGGAAGGCGTGGGCCTGTGCTCGTACCTGTTGATCGGTTTCTACTACAGCAACCGCAACAACGGTAATGCCGCGCTCAAGGCATTCATCGTCACCCGCATCGGCGACGTGTTCATGGCCATCGGCCTGTTCATCCTGTTCGCCCAGCTGGGTACCTTGAACGTGCAGGAACTGCTGGTGCTGGCACCACAGAAATTCCAGGCGGGCGACACCTGGATGGTGCTGGCAACGCTGATGCTGCTGGGCGGTGCGGTGGGTAAATCGGCCCAGCTGCCACTGCAGACCTGGCTGGCGGACGCGATGGCCGGCCCGACCCCGGTTTCGGCACTGATCCACGCCGCGACCATGGTGACTGCGGGCGTGTACCTGATCGCCCGTACCAACGGCCTGTTCCTGCTGGCACCCGACATCCTGCACCTGGTAGGCGTAGTCGGTGGCGTGACCCTGGTACTGGCCGGCTTCGCCGCGCTGGTGCAAACCGACATCAAGCGTATCCTCGCCTACTCGACCATGAGCCAGATCGGCTACATGTTCCTGGCCCTGGGCGTCGGTGCCTGGGACGCGGCGATCTTCCACCTGATGACCCACGCGTTCTTCAAGGCACTGCTGTTCCTGGCCTCCGGTGCGGTGATCGTGGCCTGCCACCACGAGCAGAACATCTTCAAGATGGGCGGCCTGTGGAAGAAACTGCCCCTGGCCTATGCCAGCTTCGTGGTCGGTGGCGCGGCCCTGGCCGCCCTGCCGATCGTGACGGTAGGCTTCTACTCCAAGGACGAGATCCTCTGGGAAGCCTTCGCCAGTGGCAACACCGGCCTGCTGTACGCCGGCCTGGTGGGCGCGTTCATGACCTCGCTGTACACCTTCCGCCTGATTTTCATCGCCTTCCACGGCGAAGCCAAGACCGAAGCGCATGCCGGCCACGGCATCAGCCACTGGCTGCCGCTGGGCGTACTGATCGTGCTGTCGACCTTCATCGGTGCCTGGATCACCCCACCGCTGGCCGGCGTGCTGCCTGAAAGCGCCGGCCATGCCGGTGGCGCCGCCAAGCACGCGCTGGAAATCACCTCGGGGTCGATCGCCATTGCCGGTATCCTGCTGGCAGCCCTGCTGTTCCTGGGCAAGCGCAGCTTCGTCAGTGCGGTGGCCAACAGCAGCATCGGCCGTGTGCTTTCGGCCTGGTGGTTCGCTGCCTGGGGCTTCGACTGGATCTACGACAAGCTGTTCGTCAAACCTTACCTGCTGATCAGCCACATGCTGCGCAAGGATCCGGTTGACCGCGGCATTGGCCTCATTCCTCGCCTGGCTCGCGGCGGCCACGTCGCCATGAGCAAGACCGAGACTGGCCAACTGCGCTGGTACACCGCCTCGATCGCCGTTGGCGCAGTGCTGGTACTCGGCGCTGTGGTAGTGGCTGCGGTATGACCATGAACTTTGCGAACCTTGCGACCCTGCAAAAGGAAACGAACCCGTCATGATTTTGCCTTGGCTGATCCTGATCCCCTTCATCGGCGGCTTCCTGTGCTGGCTGGGTGAGCGCTTCGGCGCCACCCTGCCGCGCTGGATCGCGCTGCTGACCATGTCCCTGCTGCTAGGCATCGGCCTGTGGCTGTGGGCTCACGGCGATTACACCCTCGCCCCCGCACCTGGCGCCGAACCGGCCTGGGCCCTGGAATACAAAGTCCAGTGGATCCAGCGCTTCGGCATCAGCATCCACCTGGCCCTCGATGGCCTGTCGCTGCTGATGATCCTGCTTACCGGCCTGCTCGGTGTGCTGTCGGTCCTGTGCTCGTGGAAAGAAATCCAGCGTCACGTCGGCTTCTTCCACCTCAACCTGATGTGGATCCTGGGCGGCGTGGTCGGTGTGTTCCTGGCACTGGACCTGTTCCTGTTCTTCTTCTTCTGGGAAATGATGCTGGTGCCGATGTACTTCCTCATCGCGCTCTGGGGTCACAGCTCGGCAGATGGCAAGAAGACCCGGATCTACGCGGCGACCAAGTTCTTCATCTTCACCCAGGCCAGCGGCCTGATCATGCTGGTGGCGATCCTTGGCCTGGTCCTGGTCAACTACAACACCACCGGCGTGCTCACCTTCAACTACAGCGACCTGCTCAAGGCCCAGTTGCCTGCGGGCGTGGAATACCTGCTGATGCTGGGCTTCTTCATCGCCTTTGCGGTGAAGCTGCCGGTGGTGCCGTTCCACTCCTGGTTGCCTGACGCTCACGCCCAGGCGCCCACTGCAGGTTCCGTGGACCTGGCCGGTATCCTGCTGAAGACTGCGGCCTATGGCCTGCTGCGCTTCGCCCTGCCGCTGTTCCCGAACGCCTCGGCCGAGTTCGCGCCGATTGCCATGACCCTGGGCCTGATCGGCATCTTCTACGGTGCCTTCCTGGCTTTCGCGCAAACCGACATCAAGCGCCTGATCGCCTTCTCCAGCGTCTCGCACATGGGCTTCGTGCTGATCGGTATCTACTCCGGCAGCCAGCAGGCCCTGCAAGGCGCGGTGATCCAGATGCTGGCCCACGGCCTGTCGGCTGCCGCGCTGTTCATCCTGTCGGGCCAGCTGTACGAGCGCCTGCACACCCGTGACATGCGCCAGATGGGCGGCCTGTGGCACCGTATCGCCTACCTGCCCGCCATCAGCCTGTTCTTCGCCGCTGCCTCGCTGGGCCTGCCCGGCACCGGCAACTTCGTCGGCGAGTTCCTGATCCTGCTCGGCAGCTTCGTGCATGTACCGTGGATCACCGTGATCGCCACCACCGGCCTGGTATTTGGCTCGGTGTACTCGCTGATCATGATCCACCGCGCCTACTTCGGCCCGGCCAAGAGCGACACCGTACTGGCCGGCATGGACGGTCGCGAGCTGATCATGGTGCTGGGCCTGGCGGTCCTGCTGATCCTGCTGGGCGTGTATCCGCAGCCATTCCTCGACACCTCTGCCGCCACCATGAGTGGTGTGCAGCAGTGGCTCGGCTCCGCTTTCACTCAACTCGCTTCGGCCCGGTAAGAGCGCTATGGAATTCACCACTCAACACTTCATCGCATTGGCGCCGATGCTGATCACCACCATCACCACGGTGGTGGTGATGCTGGCGATCGCCTGGAAGCGCAACCACTCGCAAACCTTCCTGCTGTCCACCGTGGGCCTGAACCTGGCGCTGCTGTCGATCCTGCCGGTGCTGAAGGTGGCACCGTTGGCGGTCACCCCGCTGCTGACCATCGACAAGTTCGCCTGCCTGTACATGGCGATCATCCTGGTGGCCACGCTGGCTTGCGTCACCCTGGCCCATGCCTACCTGGGCGAAGGCTCCAAAGGCTTCCCGGGCAACCGTGAAGAGCTCTACCTGCTGCTGCTGATGTCGGCACTCGGTGGCCTGGTGCTGGTCAGCGCCAACCACCTGGCGGGGCTGTTCATCGGCCTGGAGCTGCTTTCGGTGCCGGTCTACGGCCTGGTGGCCTATGCGTTCTTCAGCAAGCGCTCGCTGGAAGCCGGTATCAAGTACATGGTGCTGTCGGCCGCCGGTTCAGCGTTCCTGCTGTTCGGCATGGCCTTGCTGTACGCCGACGCCGGCAGCCTGAGCTTCGACCAGATCGGCAAGGCCCTGGCGGCTACCAGCATGCCAAGTCTGGTGGCCCAACTGGGCCTGGGCATGATGCTGGTCGGCCTGGCCTTCAAGCTGTCGCTGGTACCTTTCCACCTGTGGACCCCGGACGTGTACGAAGGCGCCCCGGCGCCGGTTGCCGCATTCCTCGCAACCGCCAGCAAGGTCGCGGTGTTCGCCGTGGTCGTGCGCCTGTTCATGCTCTCCCCTGCTGCCAGCAGCGGCGTGCTGAGCACCGTACTGGCGGTCATCGCCGTTGCCTCCATCCTGGTCGGTAACCTGCTGGCGCTGACCCAGAGCAACCTCAAGCGCCTGCTCGGTTACTCGTCCATCGCCCACTTCGGTTACCTGCTCATCGCCCTGATCGCCAGCAAGGGCCTGGCCCTGGAAGCCATGGGCGTGTACCTGGTCACCTACGTGATCACCAGCCTGGGCGCCTTCGGGGTCATCACCCTGATGTCCTCGCCCTATGGCGGCCGTGACGCCGATGCCCTGTACGAATACCGCGGCCTGTTCTGGCGCCGCCCATACCTGACTGCAGTGCTGACCGTGATGATGCTGTCGCTGGCGGGCATCCCGCTGACCGCCGGTTTCATCGGCAAGTTCTACATCATCGCCACCGGTGTCGAGTCGCACCTGTGGTGGCTGGTTGGGGCCCTGGTGATCGGCAGCGCCATCGGCGTGTACTACTACCTGCGTGTCATGGTCACCCTGTACCTGGTCGAGCCGAACCTGCGTCGCCACGACGCACCGCTGAAGTGGGAGCAGCGCACCGGTGGCGTCATGCTGCTGGCCATCGCCATTCTTGCTTTCGTACTGGGTGTGTACCCGCAACCCCTGCTGGAAATGGTCCAGCAAGCCGGCCTGCAACTGATCGGCTGATTGCCCTGGCAATGAAAACACCCCGCTGATGCGGGGTGTTTTTTTATGTGCGTGTTTTATGTCGCTGAGCATGCCAGCTCATTCACCAGGGCTACCCAGCCCTGCGCCCGACAGGGCCGCCTTGCGCAAATCACCATTGGCTGAAGGCAGGTAGACTTCCGGGTTGGGCATGCCGCTGGGCGACAGTTCATGGGTCATTTCGAATTCGGCACGTACCGACCAGCCACAGGCCTCGGTTGTGCATTGCAAATAAGCAATGCGCAGGAAAATATGGCGACCTTCACTGGTGCGGATGCGCATCCTGCTGTGGCAGTGCGGGCAGACAAGCTTGTAAGTACTCACGGCAAGTACCTGCAAGCACTGTTCAGGTTCAACTTCAGTGAGAATGCTCGCCGGAGTGTGTCAGTATTGGCCACAAAATCGGGACTATTCTTCAGTTTGGTCTTTCTCATTGCAGAAATGCTCCTTAAAACGCAGGGCTGTATTCATAACGAGTAGTTTAAGCCCATGGAATATCATTAAACCAGTCATGGATATTTGTTATGAGTACTCACGTACTGGCTGCGGTGCTCACGCGGCTCAAGCTTCTAACCGGCGCGCAGTCCGACGCCGATCTTTCGCGCGCACTGTCGGTGAGCCCGCAGACGCTCAGCAGCTGGAAGGTGCGCGATAGCATTCCCTATTCCCTTTGCATCGAGATCGCCAGGCAACATGCCTGCTCGCTGGACTGGCTTCTGCTCGGCCATGGCGAGCAGGCCCCGGCAAGCCGGGGCCTGACGGGTTGGGAAGCCGATGTGCTCGAGCGCCTGCGCACCTTGTCGCCCAGCGACCGCCAAGCCATCTTGCTGTTCATCGAAGACAAGCAGCGAATCCGGCAACTGGAACAGCGGTTGAGCGAGCTGGCAGGTTAACCCCGCTTACGCCAGCGCTGGATCAGTTCACGCGGGTCGAGGGTGTCGACCAGCACCATGACCTTCAGGCTGACCGGAATGACGATTACCGCTGCCACAAAACCGGCCATGCCACGTGACAGCAAGGGCACCGACTCCGAAATCAGCGGCTCGAACAAATGGCCCACGCCTACGGTGACGAAGACCAGCAAGAGTTTCTTGGCCAGTGTCAGGCGCTTGGCGGTGTTGGTGATCAACCGGTCGCGTGCGGCACTGACCAGCAACGCCCCCAGCAGCGCGGCGAACAACACATTGCCATCCACCCCCAGCATCTGCGCCAGGGTTGAACCCAAGTGGTCGCAGAACCATTGTTCAGGCATGTTTCAGCCCTCGTCGCGGTCCAGCCAGGCAAGGCGCGGAACCCAAGGTATGCAGGATGGCGGCTTCGACAAAACGGGTGTAACACACATGCAAGGCGCGCCCATGGTCATGCCCGGCCACTTCCTCGAGGCGTTGGTAGCCCCGCTCACGCAGCGCCGCTCGCCAGCGGGCGAACTCGCTTGCCGCAGCAATTACGGCACAGCGCGCGGCCACCTCCAGCGCCGCATCACTGACTGGCTGCTGCAGCTTCAGCCGTTCATGCAACCTGCCCAAGTCCACCCGGGGCCAGAACGGGTCGTGGCTATCGGCAATGCGCGGTAGACGATCGGTACTCATGCGTCACCTCCTCATTGCTCGGCCAGCATGCCGTAACGAATAGCCTTGATCACTGCAGCTACCCGGGTGGGCACATCGAATTTGCGCAGGATGTTGGACACGTGGAAATTCACGGTCGACTCCTTGCACGCCAGGATCTGCCCGATTTCCCAGGAACTCTTGCCATAGGCGCACCACAGCAGCACCTGCTGTTCACGTGGTGTCAGGCGCACCGGGGCGTCCGCCGGAGGGTGCTGCGAATGTCGAGCGTTGTCGGTCATGTTTGAACTCCACGGGTGAGTGAGCACGGCACGCTTGCCGATCTGCGTTCACCTTACGAAGCCCGGGCGGCAGCCTCCATCGCCGCCGCTTGTAATGAACTTTCGTACAAAAGCGTCTGACGAAAGCAGCGGGAAAATGAGTGCTTTTCTTCGTGCTCCCGGCGGCATTTCGCTCGTCTCAACGCCGTTGTCCATTCGCTTTTCGCCTGGAGTCGTACAATGCGTCGCGTTATGCCCCTGTCATCCTGCCTGGGCCTGCTGGCTGCCATGGGCGCCACCCAGCCCGCCGTGGCGGCACCCTCGTTCGAGCTCGACCAGGTTCTGATCACCGACGAGGAGCAGACCGAACTGACGGCCGCCACCCAGCGCCTGCGCGAAATACCGGGCGCCAGCAACCTGGTGGACATGCAACGCGTCGGCCAAGGCCGGGTGGCCAGCAACCAGGACGTGCTGGCCTACCAGCCCGGTGTGTTCGCACAATCGGCAGGCAACGACGGGATCAAGTTGTCGATCCGCGGCTCAGGCCTCAATCGTGCCCCGGGGGCACATGGCTCTGGCATCTACACGATGTTCGACGGGCTGCCATTGACCGGCCCGGGGGGTACCCCCTACGAGCTGTTCGAACCCTTGTGGCTAAGCCGCGCCGAGGTGTTGCGCGGCGCCAACGGCTTCGATCAGGGCGCGCTGGCACTGGGTGGCGCGATCAACTACGTCACCCACACCGGCTATGACGCTGCACCGCTGCAGGTACGCTACGAGGTGGGCAGCCGCGGCTACCAGCATCGGCATATCAGCTCGGGCCAGGTGCTGGGCAACCTCGACTACTACGTCGCGTTGACCGATGCCGAATACGACGGTTACCAGGCTCACAGCAGCGGCAGTGCCAAGGGCGTGGCTGCCAATGTCGGCTACCGCTTCAACCCCAACCTCGAAACGCGCTTCTACCTGCGCTACCGGGAAACCGAGAACGAACTGGCCGGGCGCCTGACCAAGGACCAGATCAAACACCACCCTCGGGCGGCTAACCCTGCCTACCTGGCCCGTGACGATAGCCGCCCGCAACCGGGCAGCACCTGGGTAGGCAACAAGACTACCTTCTACCTCGACGATGACGCGCGGGTGGAAGCCGGCCTGGTCTACCACGACTACCCCATGGACCTGCGCGAAGGGCCGATGCGCTTGAAGGTGGCCTATACCGACGTCAGCGGCACGCTCAACTATTCGCGCCGCGACAGCCTGTACGGCCACGAGAGCAAGACCACTCTCGGCTGGCGCACCACCAAACACCTGCCCAACAGCGGCGCCTCGCAGTTCGCCCGCTCTGGTGATGTGTTCGGTGCAAGAACGCGGGACTTCACCTACCAGGGCTCCGATACCGTGCTGCATGCCGGCAATGACCTGGAACTGGTGCCCAACCTGTGGCTGACCACCGGCCTGGCCATGATCTACACCCGGCGTGAAAGCGACGTCACCTACCCTGCCGAGGGCGGCAAAGTGAGCATGCATGACTGGGATTACGCCCCCCGTGTGGGCTTGCGCTACGACCTTCGGCCGGACCTGCAGGTGTATGGCAACCTCAGCCGTTCGGTAGAGCCGCCACACCCCTGGTCGCTGATCTGGAGCGCACCGAGTACTGGCGGCAAACAGATCCAGCCGATCGAAATGCAGAACCAGACTGCAACCACCCTGGAAGTGGGCGCACGTGGCGATTCGGCCATCGGCCGCTGGGACCTGGCCTGGTACTACGCACAGGTGCGCCACGAACTGCTCGCCGTGGAAGTGGTGCCGAACTTCACCTCCGAGTTCAATGCCAGCGCCACGGTGCACCAAGGTGTGGAAGCCGGCCTCGTCAGCACCTTGTGGGAACGCGCAGGCACGGGCAAGTTGAGCCTGCGCCAGGCCTATACATTCAGTGACTTCCACTACCGCGATGACGAGGCGTTCGGTGACAATCGCCTGCCTGGCATCCCCATGCACTATTACCAGGCCGAGCTGCGCTACGACTGGCCGAACGGTTTCCATGCCGGGGTGAATACCCAGCTGGCATCCAAGGTTCAGGTGGACTACGCCAACAGCTACCACGCTGATGAATATGCCCTGCTCGGCGCGCGTATCGGTTGGGATTCACCCCGCCAGGACTGGCAAACCTGGCTGGACCTGCGCAACCTCACCAACCAGCGTTATGCAGCGACGGTGACGCCCGCCTACAACGATGCCGGTAATGACAATGCGCGCTCCACCCCGGGCGAAGGCTTCAGCGTATACGCCGGGCTTTCCTACAGCTTCCGCTGACGCATGGCGCCCCTTGCAGCAGCGGGCCAGGCCACTGCGGCAAGGGGCATCTCACGAGTGGGTTGGCGGTTCAGACCGACCGGTTCAGCTTCACCCATGAAGCAAACTTGTCGATGAAGGCCTGCAGGAATGGCCGGGTCTTGTCGTTGAGCTTGCCCGACTCGTCGAACAGGTTGGCGGCACCGCCAATGTAGGCTTCGGGCATCTGCATGCACGGCATGTCCAGAAATACCAGCGCCTGGCGCACGGCATGGTTGGCACCAAAGCCGCCGATAGCCCCTGGCGAAACGCTCACCACCGCAGTGGGCTTGCCGCTCCAGGCACTGTGCCCGTAAGGCCGGGAGCCAACGTCAATGGCGTTCTTCAGGCAGCCGGGGACCGAGCGGTTGTATTCAGGGGTGACGAACAGCACGGCATCGCTGCGGCGAATTTCATCGCGAAACCGTTTCCAGGGTTCGGGCGCACCCTCGGCCTCGACATCCTCGTTGTACAGCGGCAGATCGCCAATTTCGACGATTTTCAGGGCAAGGCTGGACGATGCCAGCTCCGCAAGTGCGCGGGCGACCTTACGGTTGTAGGACTCCTTGCGCAAGCTACCGACAACAACCGCAACCGAATACACCTGGCTCATGGCAATTTCCTACCTATACGGGTTAAAGGACGTTGTAGTTATAGATGACCGTTTCTCGCCGCTTTGGTTTTTTTTCATCGACGCGAAAACTTCCAGCCCTCCTGCACGGTCTATGACTACAGACATTTCCTACGTATTTCAGAGGTTTCCACCCAAATGGCAGCAGTAATGGTCGGCCAATTCCACGCCCGTGACGCCGAAGGCCGCATCTACCCCGTGCACGAGTTTCAGGAGTCGACCCTGCAACTTGACGGCAGCACACTGGGCGCCCCCATCACCACCTACCGCCTGGCCATCGGCGACAAGGTCAACTACCTGGGTGAAAACCGCTTCGAGCTGGCGCGCAGCGGTGTCGAGCTCATTCGCATTCCGTGAAGCAAGCCGTGGCGCATGGCCGGTGATGGATGACCGGCAGCAGCAAGACAGATAGCCACAATCAGCCGGCAGCTGACTCGGTCAGCACCTGCCACATCGAAGGCCCGCCTGCCGATTTGGCTATGGCTGCCAACCGCTCGGCATGCGCTTCCAGCTCTTGGGCATTGGCCATGATCACGCGCCCCGGCACTCGCCCGGTGATCCGGCGGATTTCGCTGCCGCCGGCAGCCTGCCCGTCACCTTCGGCATCCGCCCCATGGCCGGCCAGCGACAGGCTGGTCTGGCCACCGGTCATCGCCAGGTAGACGTCGGCCAGCAGTTCCGAGTCGAGCAGTGCGCCGTGCAGCTCGCGGCCCGAGTTGTCGATATCGTAGCGTTTGCACAGCGCATCGAGGCTGTTGCGCTGCCCCGGGTGTCGCGAACGCGCCAGCAGCAAGGTGTCGAGAACGGTGCAGTACTGCGACACGTCCGCGCGATGCTGCTGGCCCAGCAAGGCGAATTCGTTGTTGATGAAGCCTACGTCGAACGCCGCGTTGTGGATGACCAGCGTGGCGCCCTGGATGAACTCGAAGAATTCATCGGCCACATCGGCGAAGCGCGGCTTGCCGACCAGAAACGCGTCGGTGATGCCGTGGACGTTGATCGCCCCCTCGTCACTTTCGCGGTCCGGCTGCAGGTAGACATGGAAATGCCGCCCGGTCAGCCGCCGGCCGATCACCTCGACACAGCCGATTTCGATGATCCGGTGACCTTCGCCAACCGGCATACCCGTGGTCTCGGTATCGAGAATCACGTACCGTTTATCTTGCTGCTGCTCCACGCCGGGCGCTCCAACTTGCATCAGTTACGAAGCGGCGATTGTACCCCAGCTCAACGCTGGGCGCGCACCTCATCGACCCCACGGTTGGCCAACTGGTCGGCCCGTTCGTTGCCGGGGTGGCCGATGTGCCCGCGTACCCACTTCCAGGTGACCTTGTGGCGGTTGACCTGCTCATCCAGCAGTTGCCACAGGTCGGCGTTTTTTACCGGCTCCTTGGCCGCGGTTTTCCAGCCGCGCTTCTTCCAGTTGACCATCCACTCGTTGATGCCCTTCATCACATATTGCGAGTCGGTGGTCAGCACGACTT
The DNA here is from genome assembly GCF_003935475.1 of Pseudomonas sp. p99-361. Taxonomy (NCBI): domain Bacteria; kingdom Pseudomonadati; phylum Pseudomonadota; class Gammaproteobacteria; order Pseudomonadales; family Pseudomonadaceae; genus Pseudomonas; species Pseudomonas sp. p99-361. The sequence goes on from NZ_RHQO01000001.1 coordinate 91,350, forward strand.
CGCATTCACGCTTGAGCGACATCAGCCCCTGGATCGCCGCCATCAGTTCCATGCGGTTGTTGGTGGTTTCACGTTCGCCGCCCCACAGTTCCTTCTCGACGCCCTTGTAGATCATCAGCACCCCCCAGCCACCCGGGCCAGGGTTGCCCTTGCAGGCACCATCGGTAAACATTTCGACGCTATCGCTCATGTACCACTCTTGAATTCAGTGCTTGTCAGTTTCAGGGTTGGCTGCCGTGCGGTTGACCTTGGCCAGCGGCAGCGGCAGCAGCTTGCCCATGGGCTCGCGACGCTGCTGACGCAGGGGCCGCAGCCCGACCACCATCTTGCGCGCCACCAGCAGGTAGACCCCACCACCGGCACCTTGCCAGCCGCCGGCCAGCCGCTCCCAGCCTTGCAGGCGCTGCTGCCAGGCCGGTGAGGCAAGCGGCGGACGATAGCACCCGAAGCGGCGTTTCTCCAGCGCGAAGCCCAGCAGGTTGAGCCAGTCGCCAACCCGCGACGGCGAGATGCAGCGCGCCTTGCGCAAGGCGCCATGGCTGAAGAAATGGCGCATGCCCCAACTGCTCCACGGGTTGATGCCCACGATCAGCAAGTGCCCCCCCGGGCGCACGGCACTGGCTGCCTCGCGCAGCAGGCCATGTGGCGACAGGCAGAAGTCCAGGCCATGCTGCAGCACCACCACGTCGGCAGCATGCTCGCTCAGCGGCCAGGCCTGTTCCTCGCAGACAATTTCAACCCCAGGCAACGGCGCACCAAGGCGCACATTGCGCTGCACCTGGGGTGCCTGGGGCGGTGCTTCGGCGCAGGGCCCGTAATGCACCAGGTAACCACCAAAAAAGCGCCCCAGCTCTTCTTCCAGCAGTTGGTCTTCTTCCTTGAGCATCAGTTGGCCGAGTGGGCCATTGAACCACTCACGGGCCAGGCTGATCAGCTCGACCCAGTCCGGATCGGCCTGGGCAAAGGCTTGGTCGGTCATTGCGCTCTCCCTCGAAGGTTCTCCCGCCGCGCCATCGCGGCTAAGATGCCTTCATGTGCCACGCTAGGTGAATCGGATCCGCACCATGATACAGATCGATGCTCTTCCCGCTTTCTCCGACAACTACATCTGGTTGTTACAGGATACTGCCAAACGCCGTTGTGCGGTGGTCGACCCCGGCGACGCCGGCCCGGTGGAGCGTTGGCTGGCCGCCAACCCCGGCTGGGCGCTGAGCGACATCCTCATTACCCACCACCACGACGACCACGTCGGCGGCGTGGCACGGCTCAAGCAACTGACCGGCGCGCGGGTCTGTGGCCCGGCCAACGAGCAGATTCCCTGCCGTGACCTGGCGCTGGACGAGGGCGCCGAGGTCGAAGTGCTGGGCGTGGTATTCCAAGTGCTGGCGGTGCCCGGCCACACCCTGGGCCATATCGCTTTCTTCAGTGACCAGCCGGCAACCCCGCTCCTGTTCAGCGGCGATACCCTGTTCGCGGCCGGTTGCGGGCGCATGTTCGAGGGCACGCCCGAGCAGATGCAACCCGCCCTGGCCCGCCTGGCGGCCCTGCCCGCGCACACCCAGGTGTACTGCGCCCACGAATACACGCTTGCCAACCTGCGCTTCGCCAAGGCCGTCGAGCCCGACAACCCGCATGTGCAGCAGCGCTTCGACGAGGTGACCCGGTTGCGCGCCGACCAGCGCATCACATTGCCGTCGACGATTGGCCTGGAGCGCCTGACCAACCCCTTTTTGCGCACCTCTGAAACATTAGTTAAACAAAAAGCAGACGAATGGAAGGGACATTCAAACGCTACGCATGTCTCTGTTTTTGCTGCCTTGAGGTCTTGGAAAGACACCTTCTGATAACCGCAAGATATATCGCAATCTGTGTTCAACGGTTGACCCGGCCCGGAGCGGTTTCTAGAATCGCCGAAATTTTTTGCCCGGATACCTGTCTCAGCCGATGTCTTCCCGTAGCCGCAGAACCTCTCATTCAGTCGCCCTGACGCGCCTGGCCCAAATCAGTGCGCTGGCTCTGGCCGCCACTCTGGTGGGTTGCCAGAGCACCCGTCAGCTCGACGAATCCGATAGCGTTCGCGCGCACAACTACCAGGCGCGGATCAAGCACAAGCCCGCGCCGCTGCTGGTCAAGCCGGCCGAGCAGGCGCCACAGGACGTATGGGAGCGCATGCGCCAGGGCTTTGCCCTGCAGGACAGCATCGACGTCAACCCGCGCATCGAGCAGCAGCGCCTGTGGTTCGCCAGCAACCCCACCTTCATCGAGAGCGCCGGCGAGCGCGGCAGCCTGTACCTGCACTACATCGTCGAGCGCCTCGAGGAGCGTGACATGCCGCTGGAGCTGGCGCTGCTGCCAGCCATTGAAAGCGCCTACAACCCGATGGCGTATTCGCGGGCCAGCGCCGCGGGCATGTGGCAGTTCATGCCGGCAACCGGTCGCCACTTCAACCTGCGCCAGACCAATTTCTATGACGGCCGCCGCGACATTACGGCCTCGACCAATGCCGCGCTGGACTACCTGACCCGCCTGCATGACATGTTCAACGGCGACTGGCTGCTGGCCCTGGCCGCCTACAACGCCGGCGAAGGCACGGTCAGCCGCGCCATCGAACGTAACGAGCGCCTGGGCCTGCCAACCGACTACTGGAACCTGCCGCTGCCCCAGGAAACCCGCGACTATGTGCCCAAGCTGCTGGCCCTGTCGCAAGTAGTGCTTACCCCTGAAGCCTACGGCGTGAACCTGAACCCGATCGCCAACGAACCCTACTTCGAAGCCGTGGCCATCAATGATCGGCTCGACCTGTCGCGGGTGGCGGCCTTTGCCAACATCGACGAAGACGAGCTGATCCAGCTCAACCCCGCCTTCAAGAAACGCATGACCGTGGACGGGCCCAAGCAATTGCTGGTGCCGACCGCCAAGGCACAATTGCTGAGCAACAGCCTGTCCAACCTCAACCCCGAGCAGCTGGTCGCCCTGCAACCGAACAAGGCCGTGTTCGCCCGTGCCGTGGCCGAAACCAGGGCACCGGCGGCTGCGCGCAGCTACCGGGTCAAGCGTGGCGACAATCTGGGCGCGATTGCCAAGGCCAACCGCGTATCGATCAAGGACATCAAGCGCTGGAACCGCCTGTCCGGCAACAACCTGCGCGCTGGCCAGGTCCTGGCCCTGCGCGGCGGCAACGCCCCGAGCGCCGCCGGCAATCGCGTAGCGGCGTCGGCGCAGCGCTCTACCCAGTACAAGGTGCGCAAGGGTGACTCGCTGTACCTGGTGGCCAAGCGCTTCAACGTGGAAATGAAGCACCTCAAGCGCTGGAACCCGCGCAGCGGTCATGCCCTCAAGCCCGGGCAGACCCTGACCGTCTACGTCGGGCATTGAAAGTCTCAAGCTGCAAGCAGCAAGAAAAAAGCAATTCGCGTACACCGCCGCTTTTTCTTGCAGCTTGAAGCTTGAAGCTTGAAGCTCTCTTTTTCCCACCCCCCCAAGCTGTTACTGTACGCCGACAAAAGCCCAACGCCTCTGGATCGGATGCCGACTTGATACGTCCCCTCCTGCTGTCAATCAGCCTGGCCTTGAGCTTTCCCGCAGTCGCGATGGTGAGCGAAAGCCACGGATACGCGCAGTTCGGCACGCTCAAGTACCCAGCCACGTTCACCCACTTCGACTGGGTCAACCCGCAAGCGCCCAAAGGCGGCACGTTGCGGGCGATGGCCTTTGGCACCTTCGACACCCTCAACCCCTATACCTTCAAGGGGTCTAGCCCGGTTACCACGCCCAACTTCCAGCAGTACGGCATCAGCGAGCTCAACGAGCCGCTGATGGTCGGTACCGGCCAATACGACCCGTCCGGCGACGAGCCCACCTCCAGCTACGGCCTGATTGCCCGCTCGGTGGAATACAGCGAGGACCGTAGCTGGGTGGTGTTCAACCTGCGCCCGGAAGCCCGCTGGCATGACGGCAAGCCGATCACCTCGGCAGACGTGGCCTTCTCCTACCGCACGTTGCTCAAGGACGGCCACCCGATCTACCGCACCAACCTGCAGGAGGTGCAGCGGGTCGACATCCTCGGCCCGCTGCGCATCCGCTTCGTGTTCAAGCGCGCTGGCAACCCACTGCTCATCCTGCGCCTGGGCGAGATGCCAGTGCTGCCCAAGCACTACTGGCAGCACCGTGACTTCAAGGCCACTACCTTCGAGCCGCCATTGGGCAGTGGCCCGTACCGCATCACCGAGGTGCAGCCGGGGCGCCGGCTGGTGTTCGAGCGCGTCAAGCGTTACTGGGGCAAGGACCTGGCCGTCAACCGAGGCAAGTACAACTTCGATCGCGTGGAGTACGAATTCTACCGTGATGCCACCGTGGCCTTCGAAGCGTTCAAGGCCGGTGAATTCGACATCTATATCGAACACCAGGCGAAGAACTGGGCCAACGGCTACAACTTCCCGGCCGTGCGCCGTGGCGAGGTGATCAAGGCGCAGATCCCGCACCGCATCCCCACGCAAACCCAGGGCCTGTTCATGAACAGCCGCCGGGCGACCTTCAGCGACCCGCGGGTACGCCAGGCACTGGGGCTGATGCTCGACTTCGAGTGGACCAACCGCGCCCTGTTCAGCAACGCCTACCGGCGCTCGACCAGCTACTACCCCAACAGTGAGTTCGCCGCCAGTGGTGTGCCCACCGGCAAGGAATGGCTGCTGCTGGCCCCATTCCGTGACCAGTTACCCGCCAAACTGTTCAGCGAACCGTACCAGGTCAGCCACACCGCCGGCCGTGGCGTCAGCCGCGAAACCTTGCGCCAGGCACTGGCCCTGCTCGCCGAGGCGGGGTGGAAGCTGAACGGCCAGCGCCTGGTCGACAGCAAAGGCCAGCAGTTGCGCATGGAGCTGTTGCTGGTAAACCCCAACCTTGAACGCATCCTGCAACCTTATGTCGAAAATCTGTCCAGCATCGGTATCGATGCGCGCTTGCGCACCGTGGACCGTGCCCAGTACAAACAACGCCTGGACCAGTTCGATTTCGACATGATTCTGATGACCCTCAATCAGACCCTGAGCCCCGGCCTGGAGCAGTGGTTGTACTTCCATTCGAGCCAGGCCGGCACCAAGGGCAGCAAGAACTATGCAGGGGTCAAGGACCCGGTGGTCGACCACCTGCTCGACACCCTGTTGGCCGCACGCACCCGCGACGACCAGGTGGCTGCCGCCCGCGCCCTGGACCGCGTCCTCTCATGGCAGTACTACATGATCCCCAACTGGTACCTGGACAACCATCGCCTGGCCTACCGCAACCGGTTCGCCTTCGTCACCACACCGCCCTATACCCTTGGGCTGAACAGCTGGTGGATAAAGACTTCGGAGAAAGCCCAATGATGCCAACGCACCGCTTGCGCCGGCTGGCTGGCAGCCTGTTGCTCGCCTGCCTGAGCCTTCCCGCCCTGGCCGCACCGCAACATGCCCTCACCCTGTACGACGAGCCGCCCAAATACCCTGCCGACTTCAAGCACTTCGACTACGTGAACCCCGAGGCGCCCAAGGGTGGCACCTTCCGCCAGTCCAGTTTCGGCGGGTTCGACAGCCTCAACCCGTTCATCAACAAGGGCGTGCCGGCCGAAAACATCAGCATCATCTACGACACCCTGATGCGCCAGAGCCAGGACGAACCCTTCACCGAATATGGCCTGGTCGCCGGCAAGATCGAGAAAGCCCCGGACAACAGCTGGGTGCGCTTCTACCTGCGCCCCGAAGCACGTTTCCACGATGGCCACCCCATGCGTGCCGATGACGTGGTGTTTACCTTCAACGCCCTGATCAAGGATGGTGCGCCGCTGTATCGTCAGTACTATGCCGACGTCGCCGAGGTGGTCGCCGAAGACCCGTTGAAAGTGCTGTTCAAGTTCAAGCACCGGAACAACCGTGAGCTGCCGCTGATCCTCGGCCAGTTGCCGGTGCTGCCCAAGCACTGGTACGAAAACCGCGACTTCAACCGCGGCAACCTGGAAGTTCCACTGGGCAGCGGCCCGTACAAGGTGGCCGAGGTCAAGGCCGGGCGCTCAGTACGCTACGAGCGGGTCAAGGACTACTGGGCCAAGGACCTGCCGATCAACCGTGGGTTCTACCACTTCGATGTCATGACCTTCGACGCCTACCGTGACACCACCGTAGCCCTGCAAGCACTCAAGGCCGGCGCGTTCGACTATGGCCTGGAAGTCAGCGCGAAAAACTGGGCCACCGCCTACGACGTGCCCGCGGTGCGCGAAGGCCGGCTGATCAAGGAAGAGCTGCCCAACGGCAACCCCACTGGCATGCAGGGCTTCATTTTCAACATCCGCCGCCCGGTGTTCCAGGATGTGCGCGTACGCCACGCCTTGAGCCTGCTGCTGGACTATGAGTGGACCAACAAGCAACTGTTCAACGGTGCCTACACCCGTACCGGCAGTTACTTCGAAAACTCGGAAATGGCCGCCCGGGGTCTGCCCAGCGCCAGCGAGCTGAAGATCCTCGAGCCGCTGCGGGGCAAAGTACCCGACCAGGTGTTCACCGAGGCCTTCCACAACCCGGTCAGCGACGGCAGCGGCATGATCCGCGAGCAGCAGCGCCAGGCCTACAAGCTGCTGCAGGAGGCCGGCTGGAAAATCGTCGACGACAAGATGGTCGATGCCCAGGGCAAACCGGTAAGCATCGAATTCCTGCTGGCGCAGACCGAGTTCGAACGCATCCTGCTGCCGTTCAAGCGCAACCTGGCTGACCTGGGTATCGAGCTGAACATCCGCCGGGTCGATGTTTCGCAGTACATCACCCGCCTGCGCTCACGCGATTTCGACATGATCGTCGGCGGCTATCCGCAGTCCAACTCGCCCGGCAACGAGCAGCGCGAATTCTGGTCCAGTGCCGCCGCCGACAACCCCGGCAGCCGCAACTTCATCGGCCTGCGCGACCCGGCCATCGACCAGCTGGTCGACCAGCTGATCAATGCCGACTCGCGCCAAAGCCTGATCGACCATTGCCGCGCCCTCGACCGGGTATTGCTGTGGGGCTATTACGTGATCCCCAACTGGCACATCAAGACCTGGCGGGTCGCCTACTGGAACCACATCGGGCACCCGAAAGTGTCGCCCAAGTACGACATCGGCATCGACACCTGGTGGATCAAGCCCGGGGTAAGCCCGGCCGTCAGCGCAGCCCCCGCGGACGAGGCCAACTGAGATGCTGGCCTACATCCTGCGCCGCCTGCTGCTGATCATCCCGACCCTGTTCGGCATCCTCATCATCAACTTCATCATCGTCCAGGCTGCCCCCGGTGGCCCGGTCGAACAGATGATCGCCAAGCTCGAAGGCTTCGAGGGCGCCACCAGCCGCATCGCCGGTGGCGGTGCCGAGGTGTCCGTGGCGGGCTCCAACTACCGTGGCGCCCAAGGCCTGGACCCGGCGCTGATCGCCGAAATCGAGCGCATGTACGGGTTCGACAAATCGCCGCCCGAACGCCTGTGGATCATGATCAAGAACTACGCCCGACTGGATTTCGGCGACAGCTTCTTCCGCGATGCCAAGGTCATCGACCTGATCATCGAAAAGATGCCGGTGTCGATCTCGCTGGGGCTGTGGAGCACCCTGATCATGTACTTGGTGTCGATCCCGCTGGGCATCGCCAAGGCGGTACGCCATGGCAGCCACTTCGACGTGTGGACCAGTTCGGCGATCATCGTCGGCTATGCGATCCCCGCCTTCCTGTTCGCCATCCTGCTGATCGTGCTGTTCGCCGGCGGCAGCTACTTCGACTGGTTCCCGCTACGCGGCCTCACCTCCAACAACTTCGACGAGCTGAGCACCACCGGCAAGGTGCTGGACTACTTCTGGCACCTGGTGCTGCCAATCACCGCGCTGGTCATCGGCAACTTCGCGACCATGACCCTGCTGACCAAGAACAGCTTCCTCGACGAAATCAACAAACAATACGTGGTGACCGCCAAGGCCAAAGGCCTGAGCCGGCCACGGGTGCTGTATGGCCATGTGTTCCGCAACGCCATGCTGCTGGTGATTGCCGGCTTCCCTTCGGCGTTCATCGGTATCTTCTTCACCGGCTCCCTGCTGATCGAGGTGATCTTCAGCCTCGACGGCCTGGGCCTGATGAGCTTCGAGGCGGCCATCAACCGCGACTACCCGGTGGTCTTCGGCACCCTGTTCATCTTCACCCTGCTGGGGCTGGTGGTGAAACTGATCGGCGACCTGACCTACACCCTGGTCGATCCACGCATCGACTTTGCCAGCCGGGAGCACTGACATGGCCTTGTCCCCCCTCAACCGACGGCGCTTCGAGCGCTTCAAGGCCAACCGCCGTGGCTGGTGGTCGCTGTGGTTGTTCCTGATCCTGTTCGGCCTCAGCCTGGGTGCCGAACTGATCGCCAACGACAAACCGATTGCCGTGCGCTACGACGGCCAGTGGTACTTCCCCGCCTTCAAGCGCTACCCGGAAACCACGTTCGGCGGCGAGTTCCCGCTGGAAGCCAACTACAAGAGCCCCTACATCCGCGAGCTGCTGGCCAAGAAAGACAGCTTCGTGCTGTGGGCGCCGATCCCGTTCAGCTACCAGAGCATCAACTACGACCTGCGTGTTCCGGCCCCGGCACCGCCCTCGGCGGACAACTGGCTAGGCACCGACGACCAAGGCCGCGACGTGCTGGCGCGGGTGATCTACGGCTTCCGCATATCGGTGCTGTTCGCCCTGACCCTGACCGTGGCCAGCTCCATCATCGGCGTCCTCGCGGGGGCCTTGCAGGGGTTTTATGGCGGTTGGGTCGACCTGGCCGGGCAACGCTTTCTGGAAATCTGGTCGGGGCTGCCGGTGCTGTACCTGCTGATCATTCTTGCCAGTTTCGTGCAGCCGAACTTCTGGTGGCTGCTGGGCATCATGCTGCTGTTTTCCTGGATGAGCCTGGTCGACGTGGTGCGCGCCGAGTTCCTGCGCGGCCGCAACCTGGAGTACGTGCGTGCCGCCCGAGCCCTGGGCATGCGCAACGGCGCAATCATGTACCGGCACATCCTGCCCAACGCCATGATCTCGACCATGACCTTCATGCCGTTCATTCTCACCGGCGCCATCGGTACCCTCACGGCCCTGGACTTCCTCGGCTTCGGCCTGCCCGCCGGTTCGCCCTCGCTGGGCGAGCTGGTGGCCCAGGGCAAGTCCAACCTGCAGGCACCCTGGCTGGGCATCAGCGCCTTCGCGGTACTGGCGCTGATGCTGAGCCTGCTGGTATTCATCGGCGAATCCGCCCGCGACGCCTTCGACCCGAGGAAGTGACATGAGTGAACAGAACCTGATCGAAGTGCGCGACCTGGTCGTCGAGTTTGTAACCGGCGACCAGGTCAACCGGGTGGTGGATGGCATCAGTTTCGACATCCGCAAAGGCGAGACGCTGGCGCTGGTCGGTGAAAGCGGCTCGGGCAAGTCGGTGACTGCGCACTCAATCCTGCGCCTGCTGCCCTACCCCTTGGCCCAGCACCCGCGCGGCAGCATCCGCCATGAAGGCAAGGACTTGCTGCAGCAGAACGAAAAAACCCTGCAGCGCATTCGCGGCAACCGCATTGCGATGATCTTCCAGGAGCCGATGACGTCGCTGAACCCGCTGCACTGCATCGAAAAGCAGATCAATGAAATCCTTCTGCTGCACAAGGGCCTGACCGGCAAGCAAGCCACTGCGCGCACCCTGGAGCTGCTGGAAATGGTCGGCATCCCGGAGCCACGCAAGCGCCTCAAGGCCTTGCCCCACGAGCTGTCCGGCGGGCAACGCCAGCGGGTGATGATCGCCATGGCCCTGGCCAACGAGCCGGAACTGCTGATTGCCGACGAACCGACCACGGCGCTGGATGTGACCGTGCAGCTGAAAATTCTCGACCTGCTCAAGGAACTGCAGGCACGCCTGGGCATGGCGCTGCTGCTGATCAGCCATGACCTGAACCTGGTGCGGCGCATTGCCCACCGCGTGTGCGTGATGCAGCGCGGGCAGATTGTCGAGCAGGCGGACTGCGCGGCCCTGTTCAGCGCGCCGCAACACCCCTACACGCAGATGCTGATCAATGCCGAGCCCAGCGGGCTGCCGGCGCACAACCCGGTAGGTGCGCCGCTGCTGCAAGTCGATGAGCTCAAGGTCTGGTTCCCGATCAAGAAGGGCCTGCTGCGGCGTACTGTCGACCATGTCAAGGCGGTGAACGGGGTCAACTTCAGTTTGCCGCAGGGGCAAACGCTGGGCATCGTCGGGGAGTCCGGGTCGGGCAAGTCGACATTGGGCCTGGCGATCCTGCGGCTGATTGCCAGCCAGGGGGGTATCCGCTTCCACGGGCAAGACCTGCAGGGGATGAACCAGAAAGCCGTGCGCCCGTTACGGCGCGAGATGCAGGTGGTGTTCCAGGACCCCTTCGGCAGCCTCAGCCCGCGCATGTGCGTGGCAGACATCGTTGGGGAGGGCTTGCGCATTCACGGTATCGGCAATGCTCAGGAGCAGGAGGCGGCCATCATTGCGGCGCTGGAGGAGGTAGGGCTCGACCCGGGCACCCGGCACCGCTACCCGCATGAGTTTTCGGGTGGGCAGCGCCAGCGCATTGCCATCGCCCGGGCGCTGGTGCTCAAGCCGGCGCTGATTCTGCTGGATGAGCCGACCTCGGCGCTGGACCGCACGGTGCAGCGCCAGGTGGTCGAGTTGCTGCGTAATCTGCAGCAAAAATACAACCTCACTTACCTGTTCATCAGCCATGACCTGGCGGTGGTCAGGGCACTGAGCCATCAGTTGATGGTGATCAAGCATGGGCAGGTGGTTGAACAGGGGGATGCGCAGGCAATCTTCCATGCACCGCAACATCCGTATACCCGCCAGCTACTGGAGGCGGCGTTTCTGGAGGTGGAGCCTTCGTGAAGCCGCGCCCGGGCAGTTTGCTGGGGTGATGCGAGCCTGGGCGGCGCGTTGCCCGCTGCCTGGCTACAAGTCTTCGCTCACCCGGCCAACGGCCGCCACCACCTGCCTGGCACCGGCCTGAATACCGCCTATGGCCGTACTCGCCTGGGTAACGAAATCCACCGCATTGGCCGCTTCCTGGCGGCTACGCTCCACCTCGCTGACCGCCTGGTTAGCCAGCAGATGATTGTGCGCGACCACCGCATCGATCTCGGCCGTGGCGGTGCTGGTGCGCCCCGCCAGCTTGCGCACTTCATCGGCCACCACGGCGAAGCCCCGCCCCTGGTCGCCGGCGCGCGCAGCTTCGATCGCGGCATTCAGGGCCAGCAGGTTGGTCTGCGACGCAATGGCCCCAATGGTCTGCACGATCGTACTGATGACCGTCGACTGCTGGCCCAGGGCAGCAATGGTATCGCCGGCGCAGTGTAATTGGCTCGCCACGTTCTGCATGGCCTGCTGCATGCCCTGCATCACCGTGACACCATCGCTGGCACTGGCGTCCGTGCGCCGGGAAATGTCCAGCGCCATGTTGGCCGCCTGCCTTACCGCCTGTTCACGCTCGACCTGGGCGGTCACCACCGTGGCGAATTTGACCACTTTCACCAGCTTGCCACTGGCATCATGGACCGGGTTGTAGCTGGCCTCCAGCCAGATCTCGCGCCCTTGGCTGTCAATACGCCGGAATCGCCCGGTCACGTACCGGCCAGCATTGAGCGTGCGCCAGAACGCCGTGTATTCAGCACTGGCGGTTTCCTTGGCATCACAGAAGATTCGATGGTGCTGGCCGACCAACTGCTCCAGGCGGTAGCCCATGGCGGCGAGAAACATCGGGTTGGCAGCCTGCACCCTGCCGTCCAGCCCGAACTGGATCATCGCCGTGGAACGCAGCAAGGCCTCGAGTAACGCCTGGCTTTCTAGCCCGGGCGCGGCCAGCCACTGTTGCAGGGGCATGCCCACGACATCGCCCGGCGCGGCGCCGAGTGCCTGGGCAAAACCCGCGGTGCACTCCGCGATACGGTTCTGCGCGTCCAGGCGCAACATGGGACTCTGCTCGAGTTCTGCCAGGCGCTGACGCAGTTGCACGAGCTCGGCCTGTTGCGCTGCCAGTGCAGTTTTGAGGTGGCGATTAAACATCAATAAGACCTGCGATGTTATGCATCATGGTGGGAAGTCAGACGACAGACACTTTCTGTTGAGTGTCGTGAAACCACTCCTTGAAAACGGCTACAGGCATAGGTCTGGCGATGAAATAGCCCTGCGCTTCAACGCAGCCCCAGGCGCAGGCCTGGACCAGCTGTTCGGCGGTTTCGATCCCTTCGGCGGCCACCTGATAACCGAGTTCGTTGGCCAGCCCTACCACCGACTGCACCAACAATGCTTCACGCGTGCCTGAAGCGGCACGGTGCACCAGCGACCTGTCGAGCTTGACGATGCTGGCGGGGATTTGCGTCAGGTAAACCCAGTTGCTGTAGCCCGTACCGAAGTCATCGATGGCAATGGCGATCCCTGCCTGGTGGGCGCGCAGCAGTTGCTGCAGCACTTCTTCGGGCTGTTCGATCAAGACACTCTCGGTGAATTCGAGCTGTACCCGCTGCGGCTCGATGGCCTGGGCCTGCAAGCTGTGCAGCAGTGCATCCATGAACCCTGCGCTTTCCAGGTCGCGCGCGGTGACGTTGAAGCTGAGACTGAAATCCAGGTCCCGGGTACAGGCCAGCACCCGCAAGGCTGCGCGCATCACCCAAAGGCTGAGGCTGGCCATGAGCGCCGTTTTTTCAGCCAAAGGGATGAACTCCGCCGGGGCGACATCGCCCAGTAGCGGGTGGCGCCAGCGCAGCAAGGCTTCGGCAGAACCGCATCGGCCCGAAGGCAGCTCAATCCGCGGTTGCAGGTGCAGGCTCAGTTCATCGTCGCTCTGCAGGGCCTGGGACAACGAGGCCAGCAACAGGAACGCCCGGCGTTGCGCAGCGTCCACTTCCGGCTCGTACCACGCATGCCGGCCAGGCGTGCGCCGCGCGGTATCCGCTGCCGCGACTGCCCGGCGCATCCATTCCAGGCCATCGCGGTCTTCGCTTTGCTGGGTGATGGGGGCAATGCCGATACCGGCGTCCAGCAACACCGGAATCTGGTGGCACTGCGCAGGCGCTTGCAGGGCGTCGACAATCCGCTCGCACAAAGGCTGTACGTCGGCGGCGTCTTCCAGCAGCACACCGAAGCGGGTCGGGCTGATCTTGTACAACGACAAGCCGTTATCCAGCTGGCTGGCGATGCGCGCCTTGGCCTGCAGCGTCAGGTCGTGGGCAAAGTTGTAACCCAGGCCGCGGATGATATCGCTGAGGGCCTCGGCGGCCATGATGTCCACCGCCAACAGGGTCAGCGACTTACCCCGGTCCAGGCCCGCCACCACATCACATTCGAGCTTCAGGCGGTTGAACAGGCCGGTGGCCTGGTCGTGAAAATTGTTGCGGCGCATGCCGGCGATGATGTGCATGGCCATTTCGCTGAAGGACGTCAGCATCGACCGTTGCGCCTCATCCAGGGCGGGCCGTGGTGCAGTATCGATGATGCAGAAGCTGCCGATGGCCACCTGGCTGTCTACCAGCAGCGGGGCCCCGCAGTAATAGCGAATGCCAGGCTCACCCGTGACCAGAGGGTTGTCGGCAAAGCGCGGGTCCAGGGCAGCGTCCAGCACTTCCAGTGGCTGTGCCTGGAGAATGGTGTGGGCACAGAATGAAACATCCCGGGGGGTGGCATCAGCGGCCAGCCCGCCCTTGGCCATGAACCATTGCTCACACTCCCCTACGATCGAAACCAGGCAGATCGGCATGGAAAAGTAGCGGCGGGCCATCTCGACCAGCGCAGTCAGTTCGCTGCTCTGCGGCTGATGCAGTACGCACCATTCAGCGATCTTCGCCAAACGGTCGGGTTCATTGGGCGGAACGGGGGCAACATTCATGGCAACTTACCTGTCCCACGCGGACCCAAGCATAGAGTAATAGCACTACGCTACATCAATACTTGTACAGAGAGAAATTTTTGTACAACTTTTCGCATTAAATTTCGACAGACGGTGATGCAACATCACCTGCCTAGTAAGAGATCGGCCCACGAAGGAAGTTCACCAACCCCCGGTTTCACGGGCACGAACGTACCGTTTCAGTGTGTAACAGCCACTGCACCAGTCATCAGAAAATCTGATGACGATCGTCTTTAGTCATCAGCCAGGTAGGGCATAAAGTCGTTCCGTCCACCCGCCTCAACGGTAGAGCCCATGTCCAGTCACCCCCAAACTGCCTCCCCTGCCCTCCACGCGCTGGTCCAGCGTTCCAGCTTGCCAGGCCCTGTGCTCAGCGCCCCCCAGGCGCAAGGCCTGCTGCAGGCCCACTATGGCCTCACCGGTGAGTTGTCGGCCTTGGGCAGCCAGCAGGACCTGAACCTGCGTGTGGTCGCGCCGCAAGGCAGCTTCGTGCTCAAGGCATGCCATGGCAGCTACGCCCAGGTCGAACTGGAGGCCCAGCATGCGGCCCTCGCCTACCTGCGCGAGCGTGGCCTGCCCGTGCCAGGCGTGCGCCCAGCACTCAGTGGCGAAGCCTTGCTGGCCCTGGACGTCGCAGACCAGCCATTACGGGTACGCCTGCTGGAATACATCGAGGGGCAACCGCTGACGCGCCTTGCCCACCTCCCGGCGCAACTGATGGCCGAACTGGGCGGGCTTTGCGCAAAGCTTGATCGGGCCTTGGCCGGTTTCGACCACCCTGGCCTCGAGCGCACCCTGCAATGGGACCCCAAGCATGCGCAAACGCTGATAGAGCACCTGCTCCCTGTGCTGCACGATGCCGACCAGCGCCGCCGCATCACACAGGCCACCGCGGTCGCTGCCCACCACCTGGCACCCCTGATCGGCAGCCTGCCAAGCCAAGCCGTGCACCTGGACATCACCGACGACAACACCGTGTGGGCGCGCGACGACCAGCGCCAATGGCAATTGCGAGGGCTGATCGACTTCGGCGACCTGCTACGTACCTGGCGCATCGCTGACCTGTCGGTAACCTGTGCGGCGCTGCTGCACCACGCCGAAGGCGACCCGCTGCGGATCCTCCCGGCGATCCGCGCCTACCAGGCCCACAACCCACTCACGGAGGAAGAGCTACGGGCCTTGTGGCCACTGGTGCTGAACCGCGCCGCAGTACTGGTGCTGAGCAGCGCACAGCAGTTGGCGGTGGACCCAGGCAACCAGTACACCCGCGACAATGTCGCCCATGAGTGGGAAATTTTCGACACCGCCACCGCCGTGCCCTTCGCCCTGATGCAGGCAGCGATCCTGCGGGCTGCGGGGTTGCCGGTCGCCACGCCAGACATGAGCGGCTGCGCGCCGCTGCTTCCCGAACTGCAAGGGCAGGCAGTGCACCGGCTCGACCTCGGCGTGCTCAGTGCGCACTATGAGGCGGGCAACTGGGAGCAACCTGGCTTCGACCAGCACCTGCTCACCCGGCAACCTGCCCCGGCCTGCACCCTGTACGGGCAGTATCGCCTGTCGCAAACCCATATCGACCGCGCCGCAGAACCGGCCACTTGCGCCCTCGGCGTTGAACTGCATGTGCCGCACGCAAGCTTGCTCCAGGCACCGGCGGCCGGCACCTGGCAGCGCCATGGCGATGCTGGCGGTTGCCTGCGCACTGCGCACTGGGCCCTGTGGCTGCAGGGGCTGCAGGATGCACCAGCCGATGGCCAGGCCGTGGCCCAGGGCCAGGCGCTGGGCCGTAGTTGCGGCGTGCTTCGCGTGCAAGTGTGCCTGGGCACCGAAACCCAGCCACCGTTCTTCGCCCCCCCGTCCCATGCCGATGCCTGGCTCGCCCTGTGCCCTTCCCCCGCGCCGCTGCTGGGCCTGGACTGCGATGCCGAGCCACTGCCTGACCCACAGGCCCTGTTGGCGCGTCGCGACGCCAGCTTCGCGCGCTCGCAGAAACACTACTACGCGCAGCCACCCCACATCGAACGTGGCTGGCGCAACTACCTGTTCGACATGCAAGGCCGCGCTTACCTCGACATGCTCAACAACGTTGCGGTATTGGGCCACGGCCACCCGCGCATGGTCGCCGAGTCGGCGCGGCAGTGGTCGTTGCTCAATACCAACTCGCGCTTTCACTACGCAGCCGTCACCGAGTTCTCCGAGCGTTTGCTGAAGCTGGTACCCGAAGGCTTCGACCGGGTATTCATGGTCAACAGCGGTACCGAAGCCAACGACCTGGCGATACGGCTGGCCTGGGCCTACAGCGGCGGGCGCGACCTGCTCAGCGTGCTGGAGGCCTACCACGGCTGGTCGGTGGCCACCGATGCCATCTCCACGTCGATCGCCGACAACCCGCAGGCGTTGCACACCCGCCCGGACTGGGTGCACCCGGTCGAGGCGCCGAACACCTTCCGCGGCCGCTACCGTGGCGCCGACAGCGCAGCAGACTACCTGCGCGATGTCGACACCAAGCTGGCCGACCTAGATGCCCGCGGCCGACAGCTGGCCGGCATCATCTGCGAACCGGTGTACGGCAATGCCGGTGGCATCGCGCTGCCAGCGGGGTACCTGCGCGAGGCCTATGCCAAGGTCCGGGCCAGGGGCGGTGTGTGCATCGCCGACGAGGTCCAGGTCGGTTACGGCCGCCTGGGTGAATACTTCTGGGGCTTCGAGCAGCAAGGCGTGGTGCCCGACATCATCACCATGGCCAAGGGCATGGGTAACGGCCAGCCGCTGGGGGTGGTCATTACCCGCCGCGACATTGCCGAAGCACTGGAGGCCGAGGGTTATTTCTTCTCGTCTGCCGGTGGCAGCCCGGTCAGTTGCCGCATTGGCATGGCAGTACTGGACGTGATGCAGGAAGAAGGCCTGTGGGACAACGCCCGCGACACCGGGCGCTATTTCAAGGCGCGCCTGCAGGCGCTGGTCGACAAGCACCCGCTGGCCGGCGCCGCGCATGGCTCGGGCTTCTACCTGGGCCTGGAACTGGTGCGTGACCGCGAAACACTGGAGCCCGCCACGCAGGAAACCCAGCTGCTCTGCGACAGGTTGCGGGAATTGGGCATCTTCATGCAACCCACAGGGGATCACCTGAACATTCTCAAGATCAAGCCGCCAATGTGCACCAGCCGGGCCAGCGTGGATTACTTCGTCGACAGCATCGACCGGGTGCTGGGTGAAGGGCTGTAGCGGCTCACCTTCTGCCAGATCGAGCGCCGCGCGAGCGGCGCTTCGCGGATAAACCCCGCGCCCACCCACGGCCCTTTTTCGGGCGAGCACAAGCGCACCAACATGGCGCATGCCCTCCATCGCGCCACAAAAAGGCGCGGCATCAGCACGCAATTACCCACCCCGCTTCATGCTTGTTCACATCCACTCACAAACGCCAACGTTTGCGTCTAGCCCGCATGCTCTCAAATGTGACCAGCGGGTCACCATTTCTGCCTTTTCTCTCCTACACTCGGTTTTCGGCCCGCGATTTGCTCAATGGAAGAGTGACGAAAATAAGTCGAACTTTACGGAACGCGGGCAGGTCAGGAACTAAGTAGGCCAAACGCAACGGGATCTCCCAGCTTCGGCCACCACCCCTACCCGCTCAAACGCCTTCGGCCGGAACGCCGAGAGCGCGGTGCCTGCGCGCACGACCTTGGGGCATGGAAAGCAGTACGTATTCAGCAAGCAGAGAGAACCAGTACGAAACAACGCCACGGGTGCCAGCACCCGGCAAGCATAGGGACGGAGAGAAGTATGATCAGTGCCGCTGTCGAGCCACACGTAAACACGTTCACCACCGAGAAGCGCGAACCGCTCACCCCGGATTTCGCCACGACAGCCAAGGCACCCGGCGCCCAGCGCCAGCACAACCCCAACAAGCGCAAGATTCTGTTCGTGACCTCGGAAATCGCCGACCTGGTCAAGACAGGCGGCCTGGGTGACGTGTCTGCAGCCCTGCCGCGCGCCCTGGCGCACTTGCACGATGTTCGGGTATTGATCCCGGGCTACCCGCAGGTGGTCGAAAGCGACAACCCGATCCATATCGTCGGCGAACTGGGCGGCCACGCAGCCCTGCCGCCATGCAAGATCGGCCGCATGGACATGCCCGACGGCCTGGTCATCTATGTGCTCATCTGCCCCGAACTGTACCAGCGCGACGGCACCCCCTATGGCGCCAACAACGGTCGCGACTGGCCAGACAACCACATCCGTTTCGCTCGCCTGGGCCTGGCCGCGGCGGAAATCGCAGCCGGCGAAGGCATGATCCACTGGAAGCCCGAAGTGGTGCATGCGCATGACTGGCCGGCCGGCCTGGCGCCAGCCTACATGCACTGGCGCGGCCTCAATACGCCAACCCTGTTCACCATCCACAACCTGGCCTACCAAGGTGTGTACAGCCGTGGGTGCAGCCCCGAACTGGCCATCCCGGAACACGCCATGCAGCAGGAAGGCATGGAGTTCTACGGCAAGCTGTCGTTCCTCAAGGCCGGCCTTGCCTACTCCAGCCACATCACCACGGTCAGCGCCACCTATGCCCGGGAAATCACCACCCCGGAATTCGGCTGCGGCCTGGATGGCTTCCTCGCCAGCAAAGCCCAGCAAGGCCTGCTTGGCGGCATACCCAACGGTATCGACGAAAGCTGGGACTCGGCCACCGACAAGCACCTGCAGCACAACTTCAGCATCAATGACTGGGAAGGCAAGGCACGCAATACCCACGAAGTACGCCAACTGTTCGGCCTGGACGACTCCGAAGGCCCACTGTTCGCAGTGGTTTCGCGCCTGGTTTACCAGAAAGGCCTGGATTTGACCTTGGCCGTGGCCGACTACATCGTCGAACAAGGCGGGCAGATCGCGATCATCGGCCGTGGCGAGCCTGAGGAAGAACAGGCCATGCGCGAACTGGCGCTGCGCCACCCAGGCCGTATCGGGGTACGCATCGGCTTCAACGAAACCGACGCCCGGCGCATGTTCGCCGGCAGTGATTTCCTGCTGATGCCCTCGCGCTACGAGCCCTGCGGGCTCAGCCAGATGTATGCCCAGCGCTTTGGCTCGCTGCCAGTGGCGCGCAATACCGGCGGCCTGGCCGACACCATCGAGTGCGGGGTCACGGGCTTCCTGTTCAACGAGTCGACCGTCGACAGCTACCGCGAAGCGCTTGGCCGCGCCTTCTACGTTTATGGCAAGAAGGACCTGCTCAACGCCATGCGCTGCCTGTCGATGACCCAGCCGTTCAACTGGTGCCAGGCGGTGGAACCCTACGCCCGGCTGTACGAAGACCTGGTCAAGCAAGCACAACTGAGCCACTACTGAGCGAGGGCTGTAAGATGCACAGGCATGGCGCACACTTGCTGGACGCCACGTCGGCGCGCTTCGCCCTATGGGCACCCGATGCGCGCAGCGTGAGCGTGGAACTGGAGCAGCAGCCGGCTATCGCCCTGCAGCCCGATGAAGACGGTTGGTTCAGCGGGGTGGCGCCCTGCCGGGCCGGCGACCGTTACCACTTTCGGATTGATGATGAACTGCAGGTGGCCGACCCGGCGTCGCGCTACCAGCCTACTGGCGTGCACGGCCCCAGCCAGGTGGTGGATGTGGCCAGCTACCCTTGGCAGCACCCGTGGCTAGGCCGCCCCTGGCACGAGGCGGTCATTCAAGAGCTGCACGTAGGCCTGCTCGATGGTTACCAGAGCGTAGCCCGGCAACTGCCGAAGCTTGCCGCGCTAGGTATCAGCGCAATAGAGCTGATGCCCCTGGGGCAGTTCCCCGGCGAGCGCAACTGGGGCTACGACGGTGTATTGCCCTACGCCCCGCAGCACACCTACGGCAGCCCCGAGCAACTGTGCGCGTTGGTCGACCAGGCCCATGGTGAAAAGCTGATGGTGCTGGTGGACGTGGTGTACAACCACTTCGGCCCCGACGGCAATTACCTGCACCAGTATGCCAGCCCGTTCTTCCGGGAAGACCGGCAGACGCCTTGGGGCGCGGCTATCGACTTCCGCCGCCCGCAGGTGCGCGAATACTTTATCCAGAACGCACTGATGTGGCTGTGCGACTACCGCTGCGACGGCCTGCGCCTGGATGCCGTACATGCCATCGACCAACCCGATTTTCTGGTGGAACTGGCCGAGCGCGTGCGTGCCGCAGTGGAGCCCGGGCGCCACGTGTGGCTGGTGCTGGAGAACGAACACAACCAGGCCACCCTGTTGCAACAGGGCTTCGACGCGCAGTGGAACGATGACGGCCACAACGCCCTGCATGTGCTGCTCACCGGCGAAACCGAAGGCTATTATGCCGACTACAAGGACCGCCCCATCGACCAGCTGGCACGCTGCCTGGCCGAAGGCTTCGTGTTCCAGGGCCAGGCCAACCGCCACGGAACGCCGCGCGGCGAACCCAGTGCGCATCTGCCACCCAGTGCCTTCGTACTGTTCTTGCAGAACCACGATCAGGTTGGTAACCGCGCACTGGGCGAGCGCCTGACCCGCCTGTGCCCACCGCCGGCGCTGCGCGCTGCCACCACCTTGCTCCTGATGGCACCGATGATCCCCCTGCTGTTCATGGGTGACGAAGAAGGCAGTTGCCAGCCCTTCCTGTTCTTTACCGACTTCCACGACGAACTGGCCGATGCAGTGCGCGAAGGCCGCCGTGGCGAGTTCGCCCATTTCAAGGCTTTCGCTGACCCCGAGCAGCGCGAGCACATCCCCGACCCCAACGCCAAACAGACCTATGCCGCATCGCGCCCTTATAGCAAGCAGGTGCTGGCCGGCTGGCACGGCCTGTATCAGCAGTTGCTCGACCTGCGCCGCCACCATGTGATCCCGCACCTGCCTGGCAGCTGTGCGCTGGGCGCCGAGGTGCACGGTGACAAGGCAGTCACTGCACGCTGGCAGCTGGGCAATGGCAACACCTTGCGCATCGACCTGAACCTGGCCGACAGCCCGCAGCCGGTCGAGCTGCCGCCACCGCCCTTGCGGTTGTTCGACAGCGGCGATGCTCGCCACCCCGACAGCCAACTGGCGGCGTACAGCTGCGTGGTCAGCCTGCTTCCCCCTGCCCAGGAGCGCCCATGAGCGAAACCGCCCTGCACCGCTTGGCGAACCGCGTCGGGCTTAGCCGCGACTGGATCGACGCCAATGACCGCCCTCAGCGCGTGAGCGACCACGTGCTGCGCAACCTGCTCGAAAGCCTGGGCCACCCGGCCGGCGACGATGCGGCAATCGCCGCAAGCCTGCAGGCCCTGGAAACCGCTGACGACAGTGAGCACCTACCGCCCTTGTTGACGGCCGACCAGGGCCAGCCGCTGGACCTGTCACGCTATTTCAGCGCGGCCAGCGTCGCCCGTTGCACCCTCGAGGACAGCACCACGCGTGTGCTGGAACTTGACCGGCAGGCCCGCTTGCCCGGTGAACTGCCTGTCGGCTACCACCAGGTCGAAATCGACAGCCGCCGTTTCACGGTGGCCGTAGCGCCGCCCCGTTGCCATAGCCTTGAAGACAGCCTTGAGCACAGCGCGCAGCAACCACCCGCGCGCTGCTGGGGGCTGGCGGTTCAGCTGTACAGCCTGCGCCGCCCTGGCGACGGCGGTTATGGCGACTGCCTGGCCCTTGAACAACTGGCCCGCTCGGCCGCAGAGCGCGGCGCCGATGCCTTGGCCATCAGCCCGATTCATGCCCTGTCGGCCATCGACCAGGAACATTACAGCCCCTACTCGCCCTCCAGCCGCCTGCTGCTCAATACCTTGTACGCCAGCCCCGCCGCCCTGCTGGGTGAACGGGAAGTGCGCATGGCCATCGAAGCCTGCGGCCTGGAGCAACAGCTGGAAGAACTGCAGCAGCGCCCGCTGGTTGACTGGCCACGTGCCGCCAGCGCTCAGCTGCGTGTGCTGGAGGCGCTGTACCAGGGGTTCAGCCAAGGCAGCCACCCGCTGCGCGAAGACTTCTACAGCTTCCGCGAAGCCGCCGGTGAAGCGCTGGAGCATCATTGCCGCTTCGAAGTGCTGCAGGCTCATGCCGTGGAGCACGGCCTGGGCGCCGACTGGCGGCACTGGCCCACGCCCTGGCAAGACCCCTGTCACCCGCAAGTCCAGGCCATCGCCGAGGCCTACCCGGCCAAGGTGGAGTTCCACGCGTTCTGCCAATGGCTCACCGAGCGTGGCCTGCAACGCGCCCACGAGGCCGCCCGCGGCAACGGCATGAGGGTGGGCCTGATCGCCGACTTGGCAGTTGGCGCCGACGGTGCCGGCAGCCAGGCCTGGAGCCGCCAGGACGAATTGCTGTCGGGCCTGAATGTGGGCGCACCGCCCGACATTCTCAACCGGGCCGGACAGAACTGGGGGATTTGCGCCTTTTCGCCCGAAGGCCTCAAGCGCAACGGCTACCGTGCGTTCATCGAAATGTTGCGGGCCAACCTGGCGCATGCCGGCGGCCTGCGCATCGACCACGTCATGGGCCTGCGCCGGCTGTGGCTGATACCGCAAGGCGCCGAGCCCAGCGAAGGTGCCTACCTCAACTACCCGCTGGAGGACCTGCTGCGGCTGCTGGCGCTGGAATCGAACCGCCACCAGGCCATCATCCTTGGCGAAGACCTGGGCACGGTGCCCGCCGGCCTGCGCGAAGCCCTGGCCGAGAAAGCCGTGCTGGGCATGCGCGTGCTGCCTTTCGAGCAGCGCCAGCCTGGGCAGTTCACGCCGATACTCGACTGGCCCGATAACGCCCTGGCCACTACCGGTACACACGACCTGGCGCCCTTGGCCGGCTGGCTGAAAAACCGCGATATCGACTGGAGCCACCGCTTGCAACTCATTGACGCTGCCACCGAACTGCACTGGCGCCACGACCGCCAGAAACAACACGACGGCCTGCGCCGCACCTTGCAAGCCAACTATGGCGTGCTCAACGACGATGACGCCGTGATCGATGCCGCCATCCGCTACGTGGGCCATACCCGGGCGCCACTGGTGCTGGTACCGCTTGAAGACCTGTTGGGCTGCGACGAGCAACCCAACCTGCCAGGCACCACCACCGGCCACCCCAACTGGCGCCGGCGCTTCGCCCGCCCGGTGCATGAACTGCTCAATGACGACGATGCCGCGCGGCGCCTGGAGCTGCTTGCCCAAGCCCGCGAACAAGCCTGGGAGCGTGACCGATGAAGCCCTTGAGCGCCACCTTGCGCCTGCAGTTCCACAGTGACTTCACCCTCGACCACGCCGTGTCGCTGGTGCCCTACTTCGCCCAACTGGGCATCAGCCACCTGTATGCCTCACCCATCCTCAAGGCCCGTGCCGGTTCACGCCACGGCTACGACGTGGTCGACCCGACCCAGGTCAACCCCGAGCTGGGCGGCGAGGCGGCGTTGCAGCGCCTGGTCGCGGCCTTGCGCCAGCATGGCATGGGGCTGATCCTCGACACCGTGTCCAACCACATGGCCGTAGGCGGCGCGGACAACCCGTGGTGGCAATGCCTGCTGGCCTGGGGCCGGCGTAGCCCGTACGCAGAATTCTTCGACATCCAGTGGCATTCCAGCGATCCGCTGTTGGCCGGGCAATTGCTGTTGCCGTTCCTGGGCAATGACTATGGCGTGTGCTTGAAAAACGGCGAACTCCCGCTGGAGTTCGACAAGGAACGGGGCGTGCTGCAAGTCGCCCACTACCAACACCGTTTCCCGATTTGCCCGATCGACTACGGCTGGATCCTGGCCCTGAGCCCGGACCCCGCCTTGCAGGCCCTGGCAGAGCATTTCACGGCGCTGGGCGAAGCGGCCACGCCATTGGCTGACGCCCTGCCCCTGCAGGCCGAACTGGCGCGCCTGGTGCAGCAGGGTGCCGACCTCGAATCGGCCCTGGTGGCGTTCGACAGCCGTGCCGAAAGCGGCTTCAAGCGCCTGCACCTGCTGCTGGAGCGCCAGACTTACCGGCTGGCCAGCTGGCGCACCGCCGCCGACGACATCAACTGGCGGCGCTTCTTCGACATCAACGAACTGGGTGGCCTGCGGGTCGAGCGCGCGGTGGTGTTCGAGGCGACCCACGCCAAGCTCTTCGAGCTGATCGAACGCGGCCTGGTGGACGGCCTGCGCATTGACCATATCGACGGCCTGGCCGACCCGCGCGGCTATTGCCGCAAGCTGCGCCGGCGCGTCGACGGCCTGCTGGCCAGTCGGCCGCTGAACGCCGCGGTCGAACACTTCCCGATCTACGTGGAAAAGATTCTCGGCAGCGGCGAACACCTGCACCTCGACTGGCACACCGACGGCACCACTGGCTACGAGTTCATGAACCAGGTATCGCTGCTGCAGCACGACCCGGCCGGCGAAGCACCGCTGACCGAGTTGTGGGCCAACGTCAGCGAGCGCCCGGCCTTTGCTGAAGAAGTGCGCCAGGCGCGCCACTTGGTGCTCAACGCCAGCCTGGCAGGCGACTGCGAGTCGGTAGCCCAGGCGCTGTTGCAGGTCGCCCGCAACGACCTGATGACCCGCGACCTGACCTTGGGCGCCATCCGCCGTGCCTTGCAGGCGCTGGTGGCACACTATCCGGTCTACCGCACCTACTTCAATGCTCGCGGGCGCCCGGCTGAAGACGAAGTGTTTTTCCAGCAAGCCCTGACCAATGCCCGCCAGGACCTGGCCGAAGCCGACTGGCCGTTGCTCGACCAGCTGGAACAGTGGCTGGGTGGCCAAGGCTGGCGGCAATTGCCGCCGGGGCGCGCGCGCAAGCAGTTGCGCCATGCCTGCGTACGCTTCCAGCAACTGACCGCGCCCAGTGCCGCCAAGGCGGTGGAGGACACGGCCTTCTACCGCAGCGCGCGGCTGCTGTCGCGCAACGATGTGGGCTTCGAGGCCGAGCGCTTCAGTGCCCCGCTGGCGCACTTCCACAACGAAGCGCAACGGCGCCTGCGCGACTTCCCCGACAACCTGCTGGCCACCGCCACCCATGACCACAAGCGTGGCGAAGACACGCGCGCCCGCCTGGCCGTGCCCAGCGAGCGGGGGCCGTGGCTGGCCAGCCGCGTGGAGCACTGGCGCGAGCTGGCGGCGCCGCTGCGTGCGCAGCTGGAGGACGGCCTGGCGCCCAGCCCCGGCGACGAGCTGATGCTGTTGCAGACGCTGCTCGGCAGTTGGCCGCTGGACCTTGACCTGCACGACGCCAACGCCTTGCGCCAATACGCCGAACGCGTGCGCCAGTGGCAGCAGAAGGCCCTGCGCGAGGCCAAGCTGCGCAGCAGCTGGAACGCACCGAACGAAGCCTACGAGGCGGCCTGTGCCCGCTACCTGGACGGTTTGCTGCTGGGCAGTGAAAACCAGCAATTGCGCCAATCGGTGGCCGATGCCGCACAACTGCTCGCCTGCCCCGGCGCCCTCAATGGCCTGGTGCAGGCCCTGCTGCGCATGACCACCCCGGGCGTGCCCGACCTGTACCAGGGCAACGAGTACTGGGACCTGAGCCTGGTGGACCCGGACAACCGCCGCGCCGTGGACTACGCTTTGCGGCGTGCCACCCTGGAAAGCGCCACCCCCGTGGCCGAGCTGCTGTCGCACTGGCGCGACGGCCGCCTCAAGCAGGCCTTGGTCGGCCGTGTACTGGACTGCCGCCAGGCACATGCCGAGCTGTTCCGCCGCGGTGCCTACCTGCCGCTGACGGTACAGGGCCGGCATGCCGACAAGGTCATCGCCTTTGCCCGGCTGGGTGAAGGCGAACGCGCCATCGTCGTGGCCCCGCGCCTGGCCAGCAGCCTGCTCGGCAGCGCGCCAACACCGTTGATCCCGGCACAGAACTGGGACGACACCCGGCTGGTTTTACCGTTTGCCGTATCACCTGCCAATTCGACGGGACTTTTCCCATGCGCGGCGGTCAGCTCATCAAGGGAGCTGATGTTGAGCGCCGTGCTGGCGGAGTTTCCGGTCAACCTGTTGATCCAACAATCTTGAGCATCAGGAGCGTTTCGATGAGTGTCGATGAAAAGCGTA
The DNA here is from genome assembly GCF_003935475.1 of Pseudomonas sp. p99-361. Classification (NCBI taxonomy): domain Bacteria; kingdom Pseudomonadati; phylum Pseudomonadota; class Gammaproteobacteria; order Pseudomonadales; family Pseudomonadaceae; genus Pseudomonas; species Pseudomonas sp. p99-361. The sequence goes on from NZ_RHQO01000001.1 coordinate 117,248, forward strand.
TTCGCGAATTTGCCTACCAGATCTGGGAGTCAGAAGGTAAACCCGCCGGCCAGGAAGACCGCCACTGGGAAATGGCTCGCAAGCTGGCCGAGGCCGAGGCCCTGGCACCCAAAGCCGCGCCGCGCAAGCGGGCCCCTGCCAAACCCAAGCCGGCAGCCGAGCCCAAGCCGCCGGCCGAACCCAAGGTAGCGGCACTGCCGGGGGTTAAACCCGCGGCGGCGAAGAAACCAAGGGCGGTCAAAAAGCCAACTGCCGGTTAAACCGGTTTCGGCCACTTCGCGGCCTGCCCGCTCCCCCATGATCGCCACACGGCTGGCGGTCGTGGTTGCTTCACGGGACCGGGCGCCACCGATAGGGCACCTGGGCAGCACTGCATCACTTCCATACCTTCCACCACGGCCATTTGAGGATTGCCATGAGCCCCCGTACCCCAAAGAAAACCCGCTCGGTTGCCCCAACCCGCATCCGCGAAGGCCAACCCTTTCCCCTCGGCGCCACCTGGGATGGGCTGGGCGTCAACTTCGCCCTGTTTTCGGCCAATGCCACCAAGGTCGAGCTGTGCCTGTTCGACGCCACCGGCGAGCATGAGCTCGAACGCATCGAGCTGCCCGAATACACGGACGAGATCTACCATGGCTACCTGCCCGATGCGCACCCTGGCCTGGTGTATGGCTACCGCGTCTATGGCCCGTACGAGCCGCAAAACGGTCACCGCTTCAACCCCAACAAACTGCTGATAGACCCTTATGCCAAGCAGCTCGTCGGCGAACTCAAGTGGTCAGAGGCACTGTTTGGCTACACCATCGGCCACCCCGACGACGACCTGTCGTTCGATGAACGTGACAGCGCCCCCTTCGTGCCCAAGTGCAAGGTGATCGACCCGGCCTTCACCTGGGGCCGTGACGAGCGCGTTCAAGTACCTTGGGAGCGCACCATCCTCTACGAGGCGCACACCCGCGGCATCAGCATGCGCCACCCCGCCGTGCCGGAGGAGCTGCGCGGTACCTTCGCCGGCTTGGCCAACGACGAATTGCTCAAGCACATCAAGGACCTGGGTGTTTCCAGTATCGAGTTGCTGCCGATTCACGCGTTCGTCAACGACCAGCACCTGCTGGACAAGGGCCTGAACAACTACTGGGGCTACAACAGCATCGCCTTTTTCGCGCCCCACCCGCGCTACCTGGCCAGCGGCAAGATCGCCGAGTTCAAGGAGATGGTCGCGCACCTGCACGACGCCGGGCTGGAGGTGATTCTCGATGTGGTCTACAACCACACCGCCGAGGGCAATGAACGCGGCCCGACCCTGTCGATGCGCGGTATCGACAACGCCTCGTACTACCGCCTGATGCCCGATGACAAGCGCTACTACATCAACGACTCCGGCACCGGCAACACCCTCGACCTGAGCCACCCCTGCGTGCTGCAACTGGTCACCGATTCGCTGCGCTACTGGGCTGGCGAAATGCACGTGGACGGCTTCCGCTTCGACCTGGCGACCATCCTTGGCCGGTACCATGACGGCTATAGCGAGCGCCACGGCTTCCTCGTGGCCTGCCGCCAGGACCCGATGCTGAGCCAGGTCAAACTGATTGCCGAGCCGTGGGACTGCGGGCCGGGCGGCTACCAGGTGGGCAACTTCGCCCCCGGCTGGGCCGAATGGAACGACCGCTTCCGTGACACCGTGCGCGCCTTCTGGAAAGGCGATGAAGGCAAGCTGGCCGACTTTGCCGCGCGCATGACGGCCTCGGGCGACATGTTCAACAACCGCGGCCGCCGGCCGTACTCCTCGGTCAACTTCATCACCGCGCACGACGGTTTTACCTTGCGCGACCTGGTGTCGTACAACCACAAGCACAACGAAGACAACGACGAAAACAACCAGGACGGTACCGACAACAACCTGTCGTGGAACTGCGGCGCCGAAGGGCCGACCGAAGACCCGGCCGTGAACGCCCTGCGCATGCGCCAGATGCGCAACTTCTTCGCCACTTTGCTGCTGGCCCAGGGCACGCCGATGATCGTGGCGGGCGACGAGTTCAGCCGCACCCAGCACGGCAACAACAACGCCTACTGCCAGGACAGTGAGATCGGCTGGATCAACTGGGACCTCGACGAGGAAGGCAAAGAGCTGCTGGCCTTCGTCAAGCGCCTGACTCGGCTGCGCCTCACCTACCCGGTACTGCGCCGTTCGCGGTTCCTGGTCGGCGATTACAATGAAGCGATCGGGGTCAAGGACGTGACCTGGCTGGCGCCGGATGGCGGCGAGATGACCGTGGAGCAGTGGGAAGACCCGCACGGCCGCTGCCTGGGCATGCTGATCGATGGCCGCGCGCAGGTCAGCGGTATTGCCCGGCCCGGCGCCGAGGCAACCGTGCTGCTGATCGTCAACTCGCACCATGATGTGGTGCCGTTCAAGCTGCCGACAGTACCGGATGGCGACCACTGGAACTGCCTGATCGACACTGACCGGCCAGAACTGCGCAAGGGCCAGCACCTGCAGTTCGACAGCACCTTCGAGGTGAAGGGGCGCTCGATGGTGTTGATGGTGTTGCAACGCGAAGACGAGTGAACCGGGCAGGCGCGGTGGGCAGTGCCCGCCGCGGTCTCTTCTGTGCCTGTGAGATCGAACGCCGCCACTGTCGAAGCGTGGCGCTAGCAATCATTCTTCATAGCGCCCGTGCGGGAAATAGCAAACGCCGCTATAGCCGCACAGTTTTTCTTTTGAATCAGCGCTTTGGTCACCCCCACAAAAGGTGAACGGGCCTTTCACGTTTTCTTGACGCAAGCCCTCCCCTCTCCTTAGCTGAAGATTACCGAGCAGTAAAAATCTCGCGCCGAGCCTCTAGCGCGCGCCTTTGGGCGCGTGTGCCGAAGCGGGCGTGCTGGTTTGGGTCGCCCTCTGTTTTGCCGTACAGCCTGTGACAACAGACCAGGTCCTGAAGCTGTACTTCACAAGAGCAAAGGAGACCCGCCATGAAAACCACTTCGAGCCCCGTGCGCATCGACCGTCTTTTCTACGCGGTTTCCACGTCGCTGCTTCTGGCAACCCCGGTGGAAACCTTCGCGTATGAGTGGTCACAGCATTATCCGCCCCTACCCCGCAACGGCACGCAAGCGCCCGAACCGCTCGCAGCGCCCGACCAGCAGCTGATGACCGGCCCCGAGCTGTTCGTGCGTGCAACGCCAGCAGGCGATGTGCAACGCGCCGGGAGGGTGGTCGGCCACAACAACCTGCAAAGCAGCTTCAATGGCATGCGCCCGCTGTTGGGCAACAAGCCGCGCAAAGCCGCGCAACTGAGCGGGGAAAGCCAGGGCATGTACTGGAGCATGGCCCACGCGCAGGGCTGGCACCTGGATGCCGTGGCCGTGGGTTCGCGCATCGAGGTGGATGGCGGGGGTGACACCGGCCAACGGCCGGGCGACAGCGGCCACGCGATGACTTTCTCCGTGGAGGGCGGCTATCCGATCCCCCTGGCTGGCAGTTGGGTGATCGAACCCCAGGCGCAATTGATGAACCAGCAGTTCTTCCCCGGCAGCCAAGGGCAGCACGCAACCCGGCAGGCCTTCGACAGCCAGCCCAGCTGGAGCGGCCGCGTCGGCGCCACATTGTCCGGGCGCTATGAAATGCGCGGCATGCCCTTGGAGCCTTATGTGCGGACCAACGTGTGGTATGACTTCAGCAACCCTGATGAGGTGAAGCTGGAGCAGGTCGACAAGATCTCCAGTTCGCGCTTTTCGACAACGGTGAAACTGGGCCTGGGGCTGGTGGCGCGGGTAACGCCCTCGGTGGCCATGTTCGTCAGTGCCGACTACAGCAGCGATGTGGATGGCAATGACCTCAATGGGCTGATTGGCAGCCTTGGGGTGCGCATGCGGTGGTAGCCTGCGCTGGCCCTGGCGCCGGCAAACCAGCTGCAGGGCCAGCACAGCAGGTGCATCAGGCGGGCTTCATCACCAGCACACCCAGCGGGGGCAGGTTCAGGGCCAGCGACTGCGGCTGGCCGTGGCTGGCGATGTCTTCGCTGTGCACCAGCCCAAGGTTGCCGACATTGGAGCCGGCGTACATCTCGGCATCGCTGTTCAACAGCTCCTGCCAGCGCTCGCCGAAGGGCACGCCAATGCGGTAACCCTCACGCGGAACCGGGGTGAAGTTGGCGACCACCAGCACGGGTTCGCCACTGCTGCTCCAGCGCAGCCAGGCAAACACGCTGTTCTGTGCATCGTCACCGATCAGCCACTGGAAGCCCTCTGGCTGGCAGTCCTGCTCATGCAACGCCGGGACTTCGCGGTACAGCCGGTTGAGGTCACTGACCAGGCGCTGCACGCCTTGGTGCTCAGGGTACTGCAGCAGGTACCAGTCCAGCTGGCTATCGTGGTTCCACTCCCGCCACTGGCCAAATTCGCAGCCCATGAACAGCAGCTTCTTGCCGGGGTGGGCCCACATGAAGGCCAGGTAAGCGCGCAGGTTGGCGAACTTCTGCCAGCGGTCGCCGGGCATCTTGTCGATCAGCGAGTGCTTGCCGTGTACCACTTCGTCGTGGGAAATGGGCAGGATGAAATGCTCGGAGTAGGCATACACCAGGCCAAAGCTCATCTCGTTGTGGTGGTGGGCACGGTGGACCGGGTCGTTCTGAATATAGTGCAGGGTGTCGTGCATCCAGCCCATGTTCCACTTGTAGGCAAAGCCCAGCCCGCCCTGCTCGATCGGCTGGCTGACCCCGGGCCAGGCGGTGGACTCCTCGGCGATGATCAACGCCCCCGGCGCCTCATGGGCCGCCACACCGTTGAGGTGGCGAATGAAGTCGATGGCCTCGAGGTTTTCGCGCCCGCCGTGGCGGTTGGGCACCCACTCGCCGGCCTTGCGCGAATAGTCCCGGTACAGCATCGAGGCCACCGCATCGACGCGCAGCCCGTCGATGTGGAAATGCTTCAACCAATGCAGCGCAGAGGCCATCATGAACCCGCGCACCTCATTGCGGCCCAGGTTGTAGATCAGCGTGTTCCAGTCCTGGTGGTAGCCTTCCAGCGGGTTGTCGTACTCGTACAGGGCCGTACCGTCGAAGCGCGCCAGGCCATGTTCGTCTGTGGGGAAGTGCGCCGGTACCCAGTCGAGCAATACCCCGATGCCGCCCTGGTGGCAGGCATCAATGAAGGCGGCGAAGTCCTCGGCACTGCCGTAGCGCGAGGTGGGGGCGAACATCGACAGTGGCTGGTAGCCCCAGGAACCGCCGAACGGGTGTTCCATGATCGGCAGCAGTTCAATATGGGTGAAGCCCAGCGCCTGCACATACGGCACCAGGCGCTCGGCCAGTTCCCGCCAGTTGTAGTAGCGCCCGACCTCGCCGGCCTCGTCCATTTCGCAGCGCCAGGAGCCGGGGTGCAGCTCATAGATCGACAATGGCGCGTTGTACGCATGGCGCTGCGCCCGTTGCGCCATCCAGTCGTGGTCTTGCCAGGCATGGCCCAGCTCACCCGCTACCTTGGACGCCGTGCTCGGCGGCAATTCGGTAGCGCGGGCCAGGGGGTCGGCCTTCAACGGCAGGATGCCATCCTTGCCGAGCACTTCGAACTTGTAGGTTTCACCCACGCCCAGCCGTGGGATGAACAGCTCCCACACCCCGGCACCATGGCGCAGGCGCATCAGGTGGCGACGCCCATCCCAGTTGTTGAAGTCGCCCACCACCGATACCCGCCGGGCGTTGGGGGCCCACACCGAAAAGCACACCCCGTCGACGCCCTCGACCTGCACCGCCTGCGCGCCGAAACGCCCGGACAGGTCGCGGTGGTTGCCCTCGGCAAACAGGTGCAGGTCCATGTCGCCTAATTGCGGACCAAAGCTATACGGGTCCTCGGTCACCTGCTCGCCACCGGCCCAGCCGATCTGCAGCAGGTAAGGCTGTGCTGTATCGAGGTGCGCGGTGAACAAGCCTGGCAGGCTGCCCTGCGCCATTTCGGTGAGGATGCGCCCGTCTTTGCGGGCAAGAATGCGCACATTCAGGGCGCCGGGGAGGAAGGCGTTGACCACCTGCCCGCCTGCGCCGTCGTCATGGGGGCCGAGTACCGCAAATGGATCGGCGTGTTCGGCGCGGGCCAGGGCGTCGAGGTCCCGTTGCCGAAGGCCGCCGTTTTCACGCGTTGTTACGTTCATTCTGACTCTCCCCAGGTACTGATCAGTCCATGCAGGCCATGCAAAGGCACGGCCAGCCAACTCGGCCGATTCTCGGCTTCATAAGTAATTTCGTAGGCGGCCTTTTCCAGGCAGAAAAGCTCCAGGGCAGCGCGCTCGCCTTCCGCCTGCTGCCAGGCGTGGGGCATGGCAGCGGTGGCCAGGCCGTACGCCTCGACAAAGGCATGCCGCGACTGGTGCAGGTACTGCCGGGCCACCCGTTGCCGGGCTTGCCGTGCCGCGTCGGAAAGGTCCACCGTAGACGCGCTGCGCAAGATCATCGCAGCAGCATAGTCGAACGACCGCAGTACGCCGCTGACATCTTTGTAAGGGCTGTGTTTGGCCCTGCGTTCTTCCAGGGGCCGGGCCGGCTCACCCTCGAAATCGATCAGGTAGGCATCACCCTGCACCACCAGCACCTGGCCCAGGTGCAAGTCACCGTGCACGCGCATCAGCAAGCCGCCCTCGGCCTGCCCGGCCAGCTGGCGAACGTGCTCGACCAGGCCGTCACGCTGTTGCTGCAGGTCGTCGACCAGCGCCTGGCTGTCGTGGTCCAGGTGGTCGCGGTGCTGCGCCAGCAGGTCGAGGGCATGGGTCAACTCGGCACTGATCTGGGTCACCCAGCGTTCGCGGTCGTGGGCATCGCTGGGCCGCGGCTGGAAGGCCGGGTCATCGGTGGGTGCTGCCAGCAACACGTGCATCTCGCCCAGGCGCTGGCCGAACAAGGCGGCGAAGGCTGTGAGTTCGGCGAGGGCGTCGGTATGTGCCTCGGTATCCGAACGGGTGGGCTCCATCTGGTCACGGATGGCGCGCTCAAGCGTGTTCTGGGTCCAGGCCCAGGCATCGCCCTGGTTGCTCAGGTAGCCTTGGGCGATCATCAGCAGGTGCGGGGCTGCCTGCGCATCTACGCGGCTGACCCAGGCCAGCAGTGGTGAAATATTGGCAAAGCCGGCAGCGGTCAGGTAGGCGCTCATTTCAAGCTCCGGGTGAATGCCCGGGTTGACCCGGCGGATCAACTTGAGCACCACGCGGTCGCCGATGACCACCGAGCTGTTGGACTGTTCGGCGCTGAGGTAGCGCACCTCGCTTTCTTCATTCAGCCCCAGGCCGGCCAGTTGCTCGGTGCTGTCGAAACGCAGCTCGCCGTCAGCGTCGCCACACGCCAGCCGCGTGCTTTCCTGGCACGCACGCAGTACGGCGCGGATGAACGGCTCAAGCACGAACGCATCGGTAATCAGACCCACCTGATGGGCCCGGCGCACCCGGGACAACGCCAGTTGCTGTGGCAGCGCACTGTTGATCTGCTCCTCGGGCAGCAGCCCGAACGGCAATTGATAACGGGTGGCCACGCCGTCACTGAGCACTTCGAGCTCGCTGAGTAATACCGGCGTAGTGGCGGTGCCGAAACGCACGCCATAACACAGCCGTACCTGGTCTATGGGCCCTTCCTTGCCCGCGAACCAGCGCCGTTTCGGCAGGTACTGGGGCAGGATGTTGGTTTGCAGGGTGTCGCTGGCAGGCGCCGCCAGCAGTTCTTCCATGCGTTTGCGCAATACCAGCGTAATCAATTCGGGTAACCCCTCGGTGGGCTGGGCGTGCCAGCTGGGCATACGATCGTGCGAAGCCAGCAGGAACCAGTAAAAGCCATAAGGTGGCAAAGTCAGCAGGAACGGCAGCTGACCGATCGGCGGGAACGCACTGCCGCCGAGCATCTCCACCGGTACTTTGTCGGCGTACTGTGACAATTCCAGTTCTGCCGCCTGGGCGGCGCGGGAAACGTTGGCCACGCACAGGATGACCTCGGTGTTGCCATCGGCATCGGTGTATTCGCGAATGTAGGCCAGGATGCGCCGGTTGCTGGGGCTCAGCGTGCGCAGCGTGCCACGGCCGAAAGCCTTCTGCTGCTTGCGCACCGCCAGCATGCGCCGGGTCCAGTTGAGCAGCGAGTGCGGGTCGTGGCTTTGTGCCTCGACGTTGACCGTCTGGTAGCCGTACAACGGGTCCATCACCGGGGGCAGCACCAGGCGCTGTGGGTCGGCGCGGGAAAAACCGCCATTGCGGTCCGGCGACCATTGCATGGGCGTGCGCACGCCATCGCGGTCGCCCAGGTAGATGTTGTCGCCCATGCCCAGCTCGTCACCGTAGTACAGCGTGGGCGTGCCGGGCATCGACAGCAGCAGGCTGGTGAGCAGTTCGATGCGCCGGCGGTCACGCTGCAGCAAGGGCGCCAGGCGCCGACGGATGCCCAGGTTGATGCGCGCGCGGCGGTCTTCTGCGTAGTAGTTCCACAGGTAGTCGCGCTCGCGGTCGGTGACCATTTCCAGGGTCAGCTCATCGTGGTTGCGCAGAAAGATCGCCCATTGGCAGTTGGCCGGGATCTCCGGGGTCTGGCGCAGGATGTCGGTGATCGGGAAACGGTCCTCCATGGCCAAGGCCATGTACATGCGCGGCATCAGCGGGAAATGAAAGGCCATGTGGCATTCGTCGCCGTCGCCTTCGCCGAAGTACGGGCGGGTGTCCTCCGGCCACTGGTTGGCTTCGGCAAGCAGCATGCGGTCTGGGTAGTTGGCATCGATCTCGGCGCGAATGGCCCTGAGCACCCCGTGGGTTTCAGCGAGGTTTTCGTTGTTGGTGCCATCGCGTTCGATCAGGTAAGGGATGGCGTCCAGGCGCAGCCCGTCCACGCCCAGGTCGAGCCAGAAGCGCATTACCCCGATTACCGCCTTGAGCACCTGCGGGTTGTCGAAGTTGAGGTCTGGCTGGTGCGAGTAGAAGCGGTGCCAGAAATACTGGCCTGCCACCGGGTCCCAGGTCCAGTTGGACTTTTCGGTGTCGAGGAAAATGATGCGGGTGCCATCGTACTTCTGGTCGTCATCGGACCATACGTAAAAGTCGCGCGCCTTGCTGCCGCGTTTGGCGTGGCGGGCGCGCTGGAACCAAGGGTGCTGGTCGCTGGTGTGGTTGATGACCAGTTCGGTGATAACCCGCAGGCCACGCTTGTGCGCCTCGGCGATGAAGCGCCGGGCATCGGCCATGCTGCCGTAGTCCGGGTGCACGGCCTTGTACTCGGCGATGTCATAGCCGTCGTCGCGCCGCGGCGAAGGATAGAACGGCAGCAACCACAGGGTGTTGACGCCCAGCTCGGCAATGTAGTCCAGCTTGCTGATCAGGCCGGCGAAATCACCGATGCCATCGTTGTTCGAGTCAAAGAACGACTTGATGTGCAACTGGTAGATGACAGCGTCCTTGTACCACAGCGGGTCGTCGATGAAGGCTGCCGGGCGGGAACGCTTGGCCATGGGTGACTCCTTGCATGTCTGTGGACCGTGTTGGCTGGCGGTGTGGCTGCCGTGAAGCCTATTTGCCGGCGATGGGCCGCGAGGCGGCCCGGTACCTATGCCTAACCGGCCTTTTCGATACGCCAGATGCCGAATGGTTGGTGCCAAGGTTCGATGCGCATGAACTGGGTCTTGCCGTACCACGACCAGCGGTGGCCATTCATCAGGTCTTCACCCTGGGTTTGGGCGTTGTCATCGAGCCCCAGCTCCCACAGCGGCAGCTCGAAGTGCGCCTCCTGGGCGTTGTGCGGGTCTAGGCTGATTGCCACGAGGATGTAGTTGTCGCGCTCGGGCGTACGCTTGGCGAAGTACAGGATGTTGTCGTTCCAGCAATTGAAGAACGCCACGCCGAGGTGGGTTTGCAAGGCGGGGTTCTGCCGGCGGATGCGATTGAGCTGGGCGATCTCGGCAATGATGTTGCCGGGCTGGCTGAAGTCGCGCGGGCGTAGCTGGTATTTCTCCGAGTCCAGGTATTCCTCCTTGCCTGGCAACGCGGCGCTTTCGCACAGTTCGAACCCCGAATACATGCCCCACAACCCTGACCCCATGGTCGCCAACGCCGCACGAATGAGGAAGCCGGCCCGGCCGGAGGTGTGCAGGAAGAACGGGTTGATGTCGGGGGTGTTGACGAAGAAATTGGGGCGGTAGCACTGGCTCCATGGCGGCTGGTTGAGTTGCTCGAAAAATTCGCGCAGCTCTTGCTTGGTGTTGCGCCAGGTGAAGTAGGTGTAGCTTTGCGCATAGCCGACCTTGCCCAAGCGCGCCATCATGGCGGGCTTGGTGAACGCCTCAGCGAGGAAGATCACCTCCGGGTACTGGCTGCGCACATTGGCGATCAGCCATTGCCAGAACGGCAGCGGCTTGGTGTGCGGGTTGTCGACGCGGAACGTCTTCACGCCCTCCTCGACCCAGCCCACCACCACATCGCGCAGCGCCAACCAAAGGCTGGGTACTGCTTCGGGGGCATAGAAGTCGACGTTGACAATGTCCTGGTATTTTTTTGGCGGGTTCTCGGCATAGCGGATGGTGCCGTCCGGGCGCCAGCTGAACCAGCCCGGATGCTGTTTCAGCCAGGGGTGGTCCTGGGAGCACTGGATGGCGAAGTCGAGGGCAATTTCCAGGCCGTGCTCGGCAGCAGCAGCCACCAGGCGGCGGAAGTCTTCACGGCTGCCCAACTGCGGGTGAATCGCTTCGTGGCCACCCTCTGCACTGCCGATGGCATACGGGCTGCCCGGGTCACCCGGCTCGGCCGTGAGCGCATTGTTGCGCCCCTTGCGGTGCTGCAGGCCAATAGGGTGAATGGGCGGGAAGTACAGCACGTCGAAGCCCATGTCACGGATCATCGGCAGCCGCTGGTGCACATCGTTGAAGGTGCCATGGCGCTGCGGGTCGTCGGTGATCGAGCGTGGGAACAGTTCGTACCAACTGGCGAACTGCGCAGCCGGGCGGTCCACATCGAGCGGGAAATCGCGGCTGCGGGCCAAGTAGCTGCGGTGCTCGGCCTCGGCCATCAGCCGGGCGGTGCGCGGGTCCAGCAGCAGCGCCACCTGGTCGTCACTGCTCACCTCCGCCAGGCGCTGCAGCACTGCCTCAAGCTCGTTGCGCACGGCGCCATCGCATAGGGCAATGCCCTGGCCGAGCATCAGCCGCCCCTCTTCCAGCTCCAGCCTAACCTCGACGCCGGCGTGGTACTTTTTTTCCAGGTCGTGGCAGTACGTGGCGAACGGGTCGATCCAGGCCTGGATGCCGAACAGGTGCGGCCCCAGCTCGGTGGGGGTGAACTCGGCCAGCCACAGGTCGTTGCCCGCCGACTGCATCGGCACGCATTGCCAATGCTGGTTGTGCGCCGGGCGCCAGTTTAGCACCACGGCCAGGCGGTCGTGGCCATCGCTGTAGACCTTGGTGCTGACGGCAACCGGTTGACCGCTGATGGCCTTGGCGGCGAAGGTGCCGGCGTCGAGCACCGGCTGGGTGTCCTCGATCACGATGCGTGGGGCCAGCAGCGCCTGGGCCAGGCTGATGGCCTGGTCAGGATGATCGTTGGCCATTGGCACGCTTTCAAAAAGCTCGTTTCGTGACATCGACCTTGCTCCCTCAGGCTGGTGGCGGTAAGGGTTCAGAGCCGGGCGCGGGCGTGAGGGTTCAAAAAAAACTGAGCGAATCGCAGCTGGCCGAAGTCCAAGCCTGCAGTACCTCTTCAAACCACCCACGCGAGGTCAGGCCATGAACATTCCAACACCACCGGAAACCCCCGATCCGAACATCGACGACCCGAGCTTGCCGCCGCCCGTGCCGGAGCAAGACCCGGACGAGTTGCCGGTCAAGCCAACCGAACCGCCGACGGTGGGCGACCCGCCGAACCAGGAACCACCGGTGAAAGCCTAAGGGTAGACCAGGTTACCGACCTTGCCGCCCGCAAGGTCGGTGCAGGCGGGCAACTGCCGCTGCGGGTAAACCGGGCAGCCTGGTCCGTCAACCCGCGCCATCGGCACCGAGTTCGGCGATGCTGATCTCGCGCATGCGAAACTTCTGCACCTTACCGGTTACCGTCATCGGGTATTCGTCTACGAAACGGATATGCCGCGGCACCTTGTAGTGGGCTATGCGTGCCTTGCACCAGCATTGCAGTTCTTCGGCGGTGGCCGTGTGGCCAGGGTGCAACTTGACCCATGCGACGATCTGCTCGCCATAACGGCTGCACGGAATACCGATCACCTGGGCGTCCGCCACTGCCGGGTGGGTGTAGAAGAATTCTTCCAGTTCACGCGGGTAAATGTTCTCGCCACCGCGAATGATCATGTCCTTGTTGCGCCCCACGATCCGCACGTAGCCGTGTTCGTCCATCACCGCCAGGTCACCCGAGTGCATCCAGCCGGCCGGGTCGATGGCTGCCGCTGTACCCTCGGGGTTGTCCCAGTAGCCGAGCATCACGCTGTAGCCGCGGGTACATAGTTCGCCGATCTCGCCGCGCGAAACGATACAGCCGTCAGCGTCCACCAGCTTGTTTTCCAGCTGTGGCTGCGTGCGGCCAACGGTGGCAACCCGTAGCTCCAGCTCATCCTCTGGCCCGGTTTGCAGCGAAACCGGGCTGGTTTCGGTCATGCCATAGGCGATTTGCACCTCGGCCATGTGCAACTGGTCGATCACCCGGCGCATTACTTCGATCGGGCAGGTGGCCCCTGCCATGATGCCGCTGCGCAGGCTGGAAAGGTCCACCTGGGCGCGTAGCGGGTGGTCGAGCATGGCGATGAACATGGTAGGCACGCCATAGAGAATGCTGGCACGCTCCTCGGCCACGGCACGCAGGGTGAGTTCGGCATCGAAGGCATCGTTGGGGTAGATCATGGTGCTGCCGTGGGTGATGCAACCCAGGTTGGCCATGACCATGCCAAAGCAGTGGTACAGGGGCACCGGGATCACCATGCGGTCGCGCTCGCCCAGGCCCAAGCTTTCGCCGACCATGAAGCCGTTGTTGAGGATGTTGTAGTGGCTCAGCGTGGCGCCCTTGGGTGCACCGGTAGTGCCGGAGGTGTACTGGATATTCACCGGTTGGTCGAACTGCAGCCCGCTTTGGCGGGCCAGGTAGGCTTCGCTCGAGGTTTGCCCGGCCAGCCCGGCCAGGGCTTGCCATGCCAGGAAACCGGCCGGCGGGTTGGCTGCCAGGCTGATGACCCCGCGCAGCTCGGGTAGGCGCTGGCTGGCCAGTGCGCCCGCGGGGGCGCTCGCCAGCTCTGGCACCAGCGCCTGAACCATGGCGTGATAATCGGAGCTTTTGAAAGCATCGGCGCAAACCAGCCAGCGGCACCCGGCCTGGCGCAACACGTATTCCAACTCACCCACCCGGTAGGCCGGGTTGATGTTGACCAGAATCGCCCCGACCTTGGCGCTGGCCAGCTGCAACACGCACCATTCGGCGCAGTTGGGTGACCAAATGCCCAGCCGGTCGCCGCGGTTCAGGCCCAGCGCCATCAAGGCGCGGGCACACGCGTCGACCTGTTCGGCCAGTTGCCGCCAGCTGTAGCGCAGGCCCTGGTGGCGCGAAACCAGGGCTTCGCCATCGGCGCAACGCGCCACGGTGGCGTCAAAGGCCTGGCCGATGGTCTGGGTCAGCAACGGCTGGTCCTGGCGGCCGCGGGTATAGCTTGGTTGACTCATGGGTGTCCCTTCTTGTGGTTGTTCTGGGCACGGCTGAAGCAAGCGGAGATACTCTGGCGCAGATTTACGTTTACGTAAAGGTGACGATCAGATTGACACCCGGCCCAAGCCAGGTTTACGTTAACGTAAAGGTGATGAACAACACCGATCCTCAGGCGTGAAGCCGAACCCTGTGAAAGCGGGCGTGCCCGCGAATGCGATCATTCAGGAAATGACGGCGGCCCTGCTGATGCGTTCGCGGGCACGCCCGCTCCCACAGGGTCCGGCGACAGCTCCATGAGCTACGGTATAACCCATTTCAAGAACAACAAGGTGCCCCTGCATGCATTACCCCACCCTGAACTTCGCCCTGGGCGAAACCATCGACATGCTCCGTGACCAGGTGCGCACCTTCGTCGCCGCCGAGCTGGCCCCGCGTGCCGCGCAAATCGACCATGACAACCTGTTCCCTGCCGATATGTGGCGCAAGTTCGGCGACATGGGCCTGCTGGGCATCACCGTTTCGGAAGAATATGGCGGCGCCGGCCTCGGCTATTTGGCCCACGTGGTGTCCATGGAGGAAATCAGCCGGGCCTCGGCGTCGGTGGCACTGTCGTACGGTGCCCACTCCAACCTGTGCGTCAACCAGATCAACCGCAACGGCAGCCACGCACAGAAACTCAAGTACCTGCCCAAGCTGATCAGCGGCGAGCACATCGGCGCGCTGGCCATGAGCGAGCCCAATGCCGGCTCCGACGTGGTGTCAATGAAGCTGCGCGCAGAAAAGCGCGGCGACCGCTACGTACTCAATGGCAGCAAGACCTGGATCACCAACGGCCCCGACGCCAATACCTACGTGATCTATGCCAAGACCGACCTGGACAAGGGTGCCCACGGCATCACCGCGTTCATCGTCGAGCGCGACTGGCCAGGCTTCAGCCGCAGCAACAAGTTCGACAAGCTGGGCATGCGCGGCTCCAACACCTGCGAGCTGTTCTTCGACAACGTCGAAGTACCGGAAGAAAATATTCTCGGCCAGCTGAACGGCGGCGTACGCGTGTTGATGAGCGGCCTGGACTACGAGCGCGTGGTGTTGTCGGGCGGGCCGACCGGCATCATGCAAAGCTGCATGGACCTGGTGGTGCCGTACATTCACGACCGCAAGCAGTTCGGCCAGAGCATCGGCGAGTTCCAGCTGATCCAGGGCAAGATCGCCGACATGTACACCCAGCTCAATGCCAGCCGCGCCTACCTGTATGCCGTGGCCCAGGCCTGTGACCGTGGCGAGACCACCCGCAAGGACGCTGCCGGGGTCATCCTGTACACCGCCGAGCGGGCTACGCAAATGGCCCTGGAAGCCATCCAGATCCTTGGCGGCAACGGCTATATCAATGAATTCCCGGCTGGCCGCCTGCTGCGCGATGCCAAGCTCTACGAGATCGGTGCCGGCACCAGCGAAATCCGTCGGATGCTGATCGGCCGCGAACTGTTCAACGAGACGCGCTGATCTGCGCCAGGGGTCATGATGATTCTCAAGTCACAGCTCAACACCAAGGCGGCGGATTATGCCCACAGCCATGCCGCCATGGCCGCCCAGGTCCAGGCCCTGCGCGGCCTGCTGGCCCAGGTCGCCCAGGGCGGCGGGCCCAAGGCTCAGGAACGGCACACCTCCCGCGGCAAACTGCTGCCACGCGAGCGCATCGACCGCCTGCTGGACCCGGGCTCGCCGTTCCTCGAGATCGGCCAGCTGGCGGCCCACGAGGTCTACGGCGAGGACGTGCCGGCTGCCGGGGTGATCGCCGGCATCGGCCGCGTAGAAGGCGTGGAATGCATGGTCGTGGCCAACGACGCTACGGTCAAAGGTGGCTCGTACTACCCGCTGACGGTGAAAAAGCACCTGCGTGCGCAGGCCATCGCCCAGCAAAACCGCTTGCCGTGCATCTACCTGGTGGACTCGGGGGGTGCCAACCTGCCCCGCCAGGACGAGGTCTTCCCTGACCGCGAGCACTTCGGTCGGATCTTCTTCAACCAGGCCAACATGAGCGCCCAGGGCATCCCGCAGATCGCCGTGGTGATGGGCTCGTGCACTGCCGGTGGGGCCTACGTGCCGGCGATGGCCGACGAAGCGATCATGGTGCGCCAGCAGGCGACTATCTTCCTCGCCGGCCCGCCACTGGTAAAAGCCGCCACGGGCGAAGTGGTCAGTGCCGAGGACCTGGGCGGGGCCGATGTGCACTGCCGTACCAGTGGCGTGGCCGACCATTACGCCGACAACGACGAACACGCCCTGGCCATTGCCCGGCGCTGCGTGGCCAACCTCAACTGGCACAGGCTGGGCAAGCTGCAACGCCTGGCCCCGGTGGCACCGCTGTACGCCGCCGACGAGCTGTATGGCGTGGTGCCCGCCGATGCCAAGCAGCCGTTCGATGTGCGCGAAGTGATCGCCCGGCTGGTCGACGGCTCGCTGTTCGACGAATTCAAGGCGTTGTTCGGTACCACCCTGGTCTGCGGCTTTGCCCACCTGCATGGCTACCCGGTGGCGATCCTGGCCAACAACGGCATCCTGTTCGCCGAAGCGGCGCAAAAAGGCGCGCACTTCATCGAGCTGGCCTGCCAGCGGGGCATCCCACTGCTGTTCCTGCAGAACATCACCGGGTTCATGGTGGGCAAGAAGTATGAGGAAGGCGGTATCGCCAAGCATGGCGCCAAGCTGGTGACCGCCGTGGCCTGCGCCCAGGTGCCGAAATTCACGGTGATCATCGGCGGCAGCTTCGGTGCAGGCAACTATGGCATGTGCGGCCGTGCCTACGACCCACGCTTTTTGTGGATGTGGCCGAACGCGCGGATCGGTGTGATGGGCGCCGAGCAGGCCGCCGGTGTGCTGGCCCAGGTCAAGCGCGAGCAAAGCGAGCGCAGTGGCCAGCCGTTCAGTGCTGAAGACGAAGCCAGGCTCAAGCAGCCGATTCTCGACCAGTACGAACAGCAGGGCCACCCCTACTACTCCAGTGCCCGGCTATGGGACGACGGCGTCATCGACCCGGCGCAAACCCGCGACATACTGGGCCTGGCACTGTCCGCTGCGCTGAACGCGCCGATCGAAGCGAGCCGCTTCGGCATTTTCCGGATGTGACCCATGAGCGATTTCAGCACCCTCGAAGTGATTCGCGACCCCCGCGGCTTCGCCACCCTGTGGCTTAGCCGCGAGGACAAGAACAACGCGTTCAACGCGCAGATGATCCGCGAGCTGATCGTCGCCATCGATCGGCTGGCCGACGATACCGGCTTGCGCTTCGTATTGTTGCGCGGGCGTGGCCGGCACTTCAGCGCCGGTGCCGACCTGGCCTGGATGCAGCAGTCGGCGCAGCTGGATTTCAACACCAACCTGGATGACGCCCATGAACTGGGCGAACTGATGTACGCCCTGCACCGGCTCAAGGTACCGACCCTGGCCGTGGTCCAAGGTGCGGCGTTTGGCGGGGCACTGGGCCTGATCAGTTGCTGTGACATGGCCATTGGCGCCGAAGACGCCCAGTTGTGCCTGTCGGAAGTGCGCATCGGCCTGGCCCCGGCGGTGATCAGCCCGTTCGTGGTCAAGGCCATCGGCGAGCGTGCCGCGCGCCGCTATGCCCTGACTGCCGAGCGCTTCAGCGGTATACAGGCCCGCGAACTGGGCCTGCTGGCCGAGGTATACCCCGCCACTGAGCTGGACGCACAGGTGGCGCTATGGGTGAACAACTTGCTGCAGAACGCCCCGCTGGCCCTGCGTGCCACCAAAGAGCTGCTGCGTGAAGTGGACGACGGCGAACTCAGCCCGGCGCTGCGCCGCTACTGCGAGAACACCATCGCCCGTATCCGCGTCAGCGCCGAAGGCCAGGAGGGCCTGCGCGCCTTCCTGGAGAAACGCCCACCCGCCTGGCAAACCGCTGAGACCAAGGAGCCGCGCCCATGAGCCGCCCCGCTTTGACCACCCTGCTGGTCGCCAACCGCGGCGAAATCGCCTGCCGGGTGATGCGCACCGCCAAGGCCATGGGCCTGACCACCGTCGCCGTGCATAGCGCCATCGACCGTGACGCGCGGCATAGCCGCGAGGCAGATATCCGCGTGGACCTGGGCGGCACCAAGGCCGCCGACAGCTACCTGCTGGTCGACAAGCTGCTGGCTGCAGCCAAGGCCAGCGGTGCCCAGGCCATTCACCCAGGCTACGGTTTCCTGTCCGAGAACGCAGGCTTCGCCCGCGCCATCGAGCAGGCGGGGCTGATTTTCCTCGGTCCACCGGCCAGCGCCATCGACGCCATGGGCAGCAAGTCGGCGGCCAAGGCGTTGATGGAGGCCGCCGGGGTGCCCCTGGTGCCCGGTTACCACGGCGAAGCCCAGGACCTCGACACCTTCCGCGACGCGGCCAGGCGCATCGGCTACCCGGTGCTGCTCAAAGCCAGCGCCGGCGGTGGGGGCAAGGGCATGAAGGTGGTCGAGGAGGAAAGCCAGCTGGCCGATGCCCTGGCGTCGGCCCAGCGTGAGGCGCAGGCGTCGTTCGGCGATGCACGCATGCTGGTGGAGAAGTACGTGCTCAAGCCGCGCCATGTGGAAATCCAGGTGTTCGCCGACCAGCACGGCCATTGCCTGTACCTCAACGAGCGCGATTGCTCGATCCAGCGTCGCCACCAGAAGGTGGTCGAAGAAGCCCCCGCCCCCGGCCTGTCGGCCGAACTGCGCCGGGCCATGGGCGAGGCGGCGGTACGGGCGGCGCAAGCGATTGGCTATGTCGGTGCCGGTACGGTGGAATTCCTGCTCGACGCCCGTGGCGCGTTCTTCTTCATGGAAATGAATACCCGCCTACAGGTGGAGCACCCGGTCACCGAGGCCATCACCGGCCTGGATCTGGTGGCCTGGCAAATTCGTGTGGCGTGCGGCGAGGCCCTGCCGATCACCCAGGACCAGGTGCCGCTGATCGGCCATGCCATTGAAGTTCGCCTGTACGCCGAGGACCCGGCCAACGAGTTTCTGCCGGCGACCGGCACGCTGGCGCTGTACCGTGAATCGACAGCTGGCGAAGGCCGGCGGGTGGACAGTGGCGTGAGCGAAGGCGATGCGGTGTCGCCGTTCTACGACCCGATGCTGGGCAAGCTGATTGCCTGGGGCGAAAACCGCGAGCAGGCACGCTTGCGCTTGCTGGCGATGCTCGACGAATTCGCCATTGGTGGGGTGAAGACCAACCTCGTGTTCCTGCGGCGCATTCTGGCGCACCCGGCGTTCGCCGCGGCGCAACTGGATACCGGCTTCATTGCGCGGCACCAGGCCGCGTTGCTGCCGGCACCACAGCCGCTGCCGGTCAGTTTCTGGGAGGCCGCAGCCGAAGCCTGGCGGCAGGGCCTGGCAGGGCAGCAGCGCGAAGATGACCCCGGTTCGCCATGGGCCGAGCGCAGCGGCCTGCGCCTGGGCCTGCCCGCGCGCAGTAGCCTGCACTTGGTCAGTGCTGGCCAGGACCACGCTGTGGGTTTGGAGCACAGTGCGGCGCCCACCTGGCAGTTACTGGGCGAGCAGTTGGTGCATGACCACGACGGCGTGCGTCGCCAGCACCTGGCGATGCGCCGGGGGGCTACGTTGTACTTGCAGTGGGGCGGCGAGATGCATGCCATCGAAGCCTTCGACCCGATCGCCGAGGCCGAGGCCAGCCACGGTCACCAGGGCGGCTTGGGCGCCCCCATGAACGGCAGTATCGTGCGGGTGCTGGTGGCGCCGGGGCAGCGGGTGGAAGCCGGTACCGCGCTGGTGGTGCTGGAGGCCATGAAAATGGAGCACAGCATCCGCGCGCCTCATGATGGCACGGTGAATGCGTTGTTCTGCCAGGAAGGGGATATGGTCAGCGAAGGGGCGGTGCTGGTCGAATTGGCGGAGTGAGTTGGCTGGGGGGGTTGGCTGGTTTATGTTCGCCACACCCTTTGCAGCGCCTGTGAGACCGAGCGCCGCCCGCGCGGCGCATCGCGAGCTGCGCTCGCTCCTACGTTTGTTTCGGGCCAGTTATGCCTGGGGGATTTGCGCGCGCCCCCTTGGGGCATGGCACGATACCGCGCCGTACGAACAAGGCGGTCGCGCGCGCCTGTCACAGGCCATACTGGCCTGAAACAAACGTAGGAGCGAGCGCAGCTCGCGATGCGCCGCGCGGGCGGCGCTCGATTTCACAGGCGCCACACTGATCAAGCCCTACACCCACCAGCCGCACAACCACCCCCAGAAATTCACAACCGGTCGCATGCGCTGGCCCAGGGCAGCCTGGCCCGAAACAGATGTGGGAGCCGGCTTGCCGGCGATGCTTTGCAGCGCCTGTGAGACCGAGCGCCGCCCGCGCGGCGCATCGCGAGCTGCGCTCGCTCCTACGTTTGTTTCGGGCCAGTTATGCCTGGGGGATTTGCGCGCGCCCCCTTGGGGCATGGCACGATACCGCGCCGTACGAACAAGGCGGTCGCGCGCGCCTGTCACAGGCCATACTGGCCTGAAACAAACGTAGGAGCGAGCGCAGCTCGCGATGCGCCGCGCGGGCGGCGCTCGATTTCACAGGCGCCATACTGATCAAGCCCTACGCTCACCAGCCTCACAACAACCTCAAAACACCTAGAAGGAGCCATGCACCCGCACAACCACCCCCAAGAACTCGCAGCCTTCCTCGCACAACAAGGCCGGGTAATTACTGTTCAATGCCTTGAGATACCGCTGCCCACCCTCCTCGGCCAATTCACGAAAAATCGCCGGTTTACCTGGCTGACGCGCAATCACCAGACGCCCAGGTACAGCTTGCGCCCCAGGGTCCACCAGCATACGCATGCCCTGCGGCACACTGCGGCCACTGATAGCACTCATCGCATCATTTTCCACCGTCAGCCAGAACGCCTTCCCCTGAGCCAGGTAATCGGTCTGCTCGAACTCAGCAGGCTCCGCGATCTGGGCACCACCTAGCTGATCCCAACTCAACACCGGATAGCGGAAACATACTATGTATTGCATCAGGTCCAGGTCATCATCATCGTCATCCACCTCGTAGGTACCGCGCTCCTCGCCGACCTGGCCCTGAACGCGCAACTGCAAGCTGACGTGGTAATGAGGCATGCCAATCTCGACGAACGTGCGGTTCATCGACTCGATCTTCGGCTGACGCCTTTTGTTCACCCAATGCCCCACGCTGCCTTGAGACACGCCAACGCGCTCGGCAAGCTGCTCTTGGGTAAGCCCTAGCTCCTCCATCCGGTCACGGACGAGGGCAATCCATTTATCCATATTCATCGCTGGCACGATACGGACTGCCTTCTGGCGCTCAATAAACATTCAGTATTATTTCTTGGTGGCAATTCAAATACTCCAGGTATTAGTATCGGCCTGATCCCTTTCCTTACTGGCATTAGCAGGTATCAGGATGAAACTACCGAAAAACGACGAAACAGATCTCGACAGCGAAGCCGCCCGCCGCGCCCTCGACTACTACCTCAACCCCAACCCGCCACGCCCGACGCTGGACAACAAGATCTGGACCCTGCACGAAGGCGTGACCAGCGAGCAGGCCCAGGAACACGCCATCGCCCTGCTGCGCTGCGCTGCCGCCACCGCACAGGAAACCGCCACGCACCAGCACGGCAGCCAGCGCGAGCTGACCTTCGCGCTGATGCACATGATGGACATGGCACGCGCGCTGCTGGAGCACAAGCAACGTGAAGACCGGGGTTTATAGATGAACGGAAGGGAGAGCACGTGATGGCCGCGTAACGGCAAAGGCCCCGATTGCCGGGACAAGGAAGCGCACCGGTAAAACTTTTTTACCGGAATGATGAAAATTCATTTGACTGGCAAATGATAACGATTATTATTGCACTCAGCTGATCGCGAGATCTGCTGGATAACCTGAAAGCTTAGGTCGCTTTCAGATTATCTCCTCATCAGGCTAATCACGGTTTTTGACCCGGCTTTTTGCCGGGTCTTTTTTTTGGCTCTTCAGGCTAATGAAGATCGTGATGGCGCGCATGGTAGCAAATGTGTTTCAGGGCGTGAACGCTCATTACAAAACTTTGCGCAATCAGCACTTGAGAATCAATCTCGTTTCGCCTACGCTGACCACGCATCACGGAAGATGCCCCCACCCCTTCCCCTTTGTAGCGCAAGGAGCCGGTCATGACCCGTCTGCTGCTGCCCGTCGAACACCCTACCGCGGTCAATGAGCCTGATGTCGACAATGCCCTGCTGCACGCGCTGAAGCGGCTGCCACGCCGGGTGCAGCAAGTGATGCTGCTGAGCCGCCTCGACCAGCTGGACTTCGCCAGCATTGCCACCCGCCTTGACCTGCCACTGGCCACTGTCGAACGCAACATGGACCAGGCCCTGATGGCCGGGCGCCCGCGCCGGGATGTGCTGGCAAGCGTGGCCAGCCAATGGTACGTGCGCTTGCAGAGCCCCCAGGTGACCGCATGCGAGCGCATCGACTTCCGCCGCTGGCTGGACGCAGATGCCGCGAACTTGCAGGCGTTTCACCAAACGGAATTACGCTGGCGCAGCCTGCTGGCGCCGGCGCGCCAGCTTGGCCAGGATGGTTGGTACCGGCAAGGCCGGGCGGCGCTGTCGCTAGGCGGCTGCTCGGTAGCGGTCGGGGCTGGGCTGGCGGCGTTACTGGTGTGGGCATGGTGCAGCTGATGCCCGCTGCCGGTTCACTTCAGGCCCGCCGCCGCAGCCCCTCTGAAGCCTGCCCCCTCAGCCCATTACGCTGCCAATGAAATTCGCCAGCTCCGCCGTACGCGGCGCGGCGAATACATCACGTGGGTGACCGGTTTCGTGAACCTTGCCGTGGTGCATGAACACCAGCTTGTCACCCACTTCCCGGGCAAAGCGCATTTCATGGGTCACCATGATCAAGGTCATGCCTTCCTTGGCCAATTGCCGCACAACGCCGAGCACTTCGTTGACCAGTTCCGGGTCGAGCGCCGAGGTGATCTCGTCGCACAGCAAAACCTTGGGCGACATCGCCAGGGCGCGGGCGATAGCCACTCGTTGCTGCTGCCCGCCAGAAAGGCGGTCCGGGTAGGCGTCGAACTTGTCGCCCAGGCCAACCCTGGCCAGCATTTGCTCAGCCAGTTGGCGGGCCTGGGCCTTGCTCGTCTTCTTCACCACCTGCGGGGCGAGCATGACGTTCTCGCCGACCGTCAGGTGCGGGAACAGGTTGAACTGCTGGAACACCATGCCGACTTTCTGCCGCAGCGTGCGCAGGTCGGCGCGCGCGGCATCCAGGTACTCGCCATCCACTTCGATCACGCCGTCACTGATCGACTCCAGGCCGTTGAGCGTACGCAGAAAGGTACTTTTGCCGGAACCGCTACGGCCGATGATGGCGACCACTTCACCCTCTTCGATGCTCAGGTCTACGCCCTTGAGCACGTGGTTGTCGCCATAGTACTTGTGCAACGCGGACACTCTAAGCAGGGGCATGCAGCCTCCTTTCCAGGTAACGGGCGCTCAGCGAGAGCGGGTAGCAGAGCATGAAATAACCCACGGCCACCAAGCCGTAGATCAGGAAGGGTTCAAAGGTGGCGTTGGCGAGCATGCCGCCGGTCTTGGTCAGCTCGGTAAAGCCGATGATCGAAGTGACCGCCGTGCCTTTGACCACCTGCACCGAGAAGCCAACGGTAGGTGCCACGGCAATCCGCAGCGCCTGGGGCAGGATCACGTAACGCATCTGCTCCAGCCGGGTCATGGCCAGGCTGCCGGAGGCTTCCCACTGGCCACGTGGAATAGCCTCGACGCAGCCGCGCCAGGTTTCGGCGAGAAAGGCACTGGTGAACAACGTCAAGGCGATGGCCGCCGCCATCCAGGCCGAAATATCGACGCCGAACAGGGCAATGCCGAAAAACACCATGAACAACTGCATCAGCAGTGGCGTGCCCTGAAACAGCTCGATATAGCCCTTGGCGGCCCCGCGCAGCACGAAGTTGTCAGAGAGGCGCGCCAGCAGCACCAGCAGGCCGGCGACGCCACCGCAGATGAACGCCACCAGCGACAGCAGCAGGGTCCACTGCATGCCAACCAGCAAGTTGCGGACGATGTCCCATAAGGTGAACTCCATTCATCGTCTCCCCATCAGAAAGCGCTGCCCGAACCACAGCAGCAGCTGGCGCACCGCGATGGCCATGATCAGGTACAGGCCCGTGGTCAGCAGGTAAGTCTCGAACGCCCGGAAATTGCGCGACTGAATGAAATTGGCTGCAAACGACAACTCTTCGGTGGCAATCTGCGAACAAACCGCCGAGCCCAGCATGACGATCACGATCTGGCTCGACAGGGCCGGCCAAACTTTGGCCAGCGCCGGTTGCAGGACCACATGGCGAAACGCCTCGGCGCGGCTCATGGCCAGTGCCGCCGCAGCCTCCAGTTGCCCTTTGGGAATGGCCTGGATACCGGCGCGGATGATTTCGGTGGAATAGGCCCCCAGGTTGATCACCATGGCCAGCACCGCGGCTTGCCATTCCGTCAGGCGCACCCCCAACGCGGGCAAGCCAAAGAAGATGAAGAACAGCTGCACTATAAAGGGCGTGTTACGGATCAGTTCCACGTACACGCCGAACAGCACATCGAACGGTTTGAGCCGCCAGGCACGCGCCACAGCGCCAAGTACGCCCAGGGCTACCCCGAACAGGGTGCCCACTGCGGTCAGCTGGAGCGTGAACAACGCCCCCTTGAGCAGCAGGTCGCCTTGGGCCAACACGGGCGCGAAATCGAATTGATAGGCCATCAGTCAGCGAATCCAGGGGCAGTTCAGAGGTCGGCCGGCAATGGTTGCTTCAACCATTTTTCAGCATTGCGGTTGAGGCTGCCGTCTGCCTTGGCGGCATCGAGGGTGGCATTGACCTTGGCCAGCAAGGCAGGCTCCTGCTTGGCCAGCCCGACGTACACGGGCGAGTCCTTGAGCTTGACCTTCATCACCGGCACCTTGGCCGGGTTCTTCTCGGCGATGACAGCCATCACCACGCTGCCGCTGGCAATCAGTTCAACCTGGCCAGACAGGTACGCTGCGATGGTGGAGTTATTGTCCTCGAACCGCTTGATGACCGCGCCTTTGGGGGCAACCGCTGTCAGTTCCATGTCCTCGATCGAGCCGCGGGTTACGCTGATGGTCTTGCCGGCAATGGCACCGATGTCGCTGATCGACGTCTGCTCCGGGCCGAACACGGCCAGGTAGAACGGCGCATAAGGGCGGGAGAAATCGATCACGGCTTCGCGCTCGGCATTCTTGCCCAGGCTGGAGATCACCAGGTCGACCTTGCCCGTGGTGAGGAACGGGATGCGGTTGGTGCTGTTGACGGGCGTGAGGGCCAGCTTGACGCCCAGCTTGTCCGCCAACAACTGCGCAGTGTCGATGTCCAGGCCGCGGGGCTTGAGGTCGGGGCCGACCGAGCCGAACGGTGGAAAGTCCTGGGGCACGGCCACTTTGAGCACACCTCGGGCAGTGATGTCGGCCAGGGCGTCGGCCTGGGCCTGGGCAGCGCCCAGTGCGCCACCACACAGCAGCGTCGCCAGCAACAGGGAGCGGATGTTTTTCATGGGAAAGCCTCGGGGTATGCAGAAGGTCGTTAGCGCTGAAACTGCACAGCCCGTGCCAGCATTGGCGCCTGGCCCCGGAAAAGCCCTGGGCATGCGGCTGTTCGCGGTCTTACTGGTCTGAACAGTCAGCCCGCCAGCGATGGCCGTGCCCCGCTTTCGTGCAGCCTGCCCTGCACTTGCGCCAGCACGGAGCGAGGCTTGCCAGACACCCGGTAAAGCCTTTACAAAGCGCAGACCGCTTCCCAACTGGTCTGAACAGATGCTCGACACGCTCCCCCGCGCCGTTCCGGAAATAGCCTTGCAGGCCATTCGCAAGCTGATCGAGGCAGGCGACTATCAACCCGGCGATGCCCTGCCGTCGCAGCGCGACCTGGCCGAGCAGTTGGGCATCAGCCGTGCGTCGCTGCGTGAAGCGCTGTCGTCGTTGAGTGCGCTAGGGCTGGTGAGCGTGCAACCGGGCAAGGGCGTTTTTGTCCAGGCGCCCTCCGCCCCCCCGGCGGCCACGTTCTCATGGCCATACGCCGAACAGGTATCGGCGGTGGACACCTTCCAGTTGCGCTATGCCTTGGAGGGGTTCGCGGCAGGCCTGGCGGCCCTGTACCTGACCGGTGCGGATATCGATGCGCTGGAGGCGAATGTCGAGGCGATGCGCCAGGAGCTGCGTGCCGGCCGTTTCGACGCCGCCGCCCGCCTCGACTACGCCTTCCACCGGCGCCTGCTGGAGGCCAGCGGCAACCTGGCGATGCTGCAGGTGATCACCGCCAGCCAGGACATTTTCCTGGAAAGCCAGAAACTGCCCTTCATTCGCCCCGAGCGGGCCATGGAAACCTGGCAAGAACACCGCAAGATCCTGCGCCAGCTGGCCCGTGGCAACCAGGCCGGTGCACAGCGTGCCATGCAGGAGCATATCCGCAATGCGGCTGCCCGTACCGGTGTGGTATTTGCGGCCTGAAACCCGGCCACCGCCCTATTCCGGGCGGCTGCCCAACTCGCCATTGTGCAGGGCGATCTTGATCGCCTGAGCCGTGGTTGCCACACCCAGGCGCCGCCGCGCCGCACGCAGGTGGTTCTCGACGGTGCGTTCCGACAAGCCAAGGGTTGCAGCTATATCGGCTTGCCGGCTTCCGGCAGCAGTCCAGCGCAGTACTTCCCGCTCCCGCGCCGAAAGTTGCGTGGCACTCGCCGCCAGGGGCGGTTGGAGCAAACGGCGGGCGGTATGAAAGGCGGCGGTAGCGACCATGGCCAGCATCACGCGCGCCTCAGGGCTGCTATCGATGCGCGCCCCGCCCATGCTCATCGCACCTTCCAGCCCCTGCGGCCCGAATACCGGCAACTGTAAACCGTGGACACCCGCGCCTGCCGGCCGCCGCACCACCCGGTAACGCTCGCCCTTTTCGTCACAGGTCTTGGTCCAGAAAAACGGCGCCCGCGCTTCGAGGATATGCCGGGTGACCGGGCAACGCGTGAGGTAGGTCCTGGCGTCGATCGCTTGCCCATCTCCCCACCAGTCGCCCTCCACCCAGTACACCCGGTCGACCAGCGCATCTGCGACTGCGCGCACCGAGAAGAGCACGAAGCGGTCGTAGCCCAAGCGCATGGCAAAGGGGCGCAGCGCATCCTGGACACCCGCCAGCGTCGTGGCACGTTCCACCGCCAGGGCCACCTGCATCGCCACTTCGGCTACGCCGCAGGTCATCGCCCGGACGTTTCTTTCAACAAGGCGGCCGCGGCCAGCTTGCCAAGGTTGTTGCCCGCAAGCGGGCTGTCGCCGGTGAGCAACTTGCGGTCCTGGTACACCTTGCCAGTAATATCCTGGTTGATGATCTCTACCCCCAAGGCCCGCAGCTTTTCACCAAACTTCCAGGTCAGGTGCCCCGGCATGTAGCCGATATCCGGGGTTTGCGCATCCAGCGCGTCAGGGAACGCACAGATCTTGTAGCCGCTGAACCTGTAGTTTTCCGCCGTTTTATCCACGCCCGCGGCCAACAGTGCCGCGGGGCCATGGCACAGCGAAATGATGAATTTATCGTGGTCGGCCGCCCACTCCAGCACCTGTTTGACCTCGCTGCTTTCCGGCAAGCCGATCAGTGCACCGTGCCCCCCGGGAATGAACACGCCAATGTAGTCGGAGTCATCACCCAAGCCCTTGACGACCTCTGCCAGCTTCAGCGGCTGCATGAATGACGCCTGGTACTTGCGGTAAAACGCTTGTACCTCCTGGTCTTCCGAGGGCATGGCCCAGAATTCGAACTTGACCGGGTTGCCCGACACCGTGGCGATATCGAAAGCGAAGCCCGCCTCGTCCATGTGGTACATGGGCAACAAGGTTTCTACCGGGTGGTTGCCTGTCGAGAAGAGGGTGCCATTGGCAGTTTGCAGGTAGCGCTCATCGGCACCGATGACCAGAACCTTCCAGCGGCCACCTTTGTACGCACCAGGGTACTCGGCATCGCTCAGGTCAGAGGTGGGCGAAGTGTATTGGCTCAACGAATACGGTGAGGGGAAAAACGCGCCCACCTCAGCAGGGTCTGGGGTCGGGCGTTTGTCTTCAGTTGCAGTGGTCATCGCGTACTCCTCGATAAAGGTTGACGTCGATGACCATCCTAGGCCCCGCCCCACGTTCCAGCAATGCGGGTTTTCCCTTAATGGCGCGGTACCTCAGGCCGGGTCAGAGCTGAAACCGGCGTACCTGCCCCTGCAGTGAATTGCCCAAACCGGCCAACTCCAGGCTGGCCGTGCTGGTCTGTTCGCTGGCGGTTTGCGCCTGCTCGGTAATGTCGCGTACGTTCAGCACATTACGATTGATTTCTTCGGCGACGGCACCCTGCTGTTCGGCAGCCGCCGCGATTTGCTGGGTCATGCCCTGAATGCCACTGATGCTGTGGGTGATGTTCTCCAGCGCAATGCCTGCATCGCGGGCCAGTTGCACGCTCTCGCCGGTCAGGCCGCGGCTGGTTTCCATGCGCTGCACGGCTTGCAGCGTGCCCGCGCGCAGGGCTGCGATCAGTTGTTCGATGTCTTCGGTTGAGCGCTGGGTGCGCTGCGCCAGGGCACGCACTTCGTCCGCTACCACGGCAAAGCCACGGCCGGCCTCGCCTGCACGCGCGGCCTCGATCGCCGCGTTCAATGCCAGCAGGTTGGTTTGTTCGGCCACCGCCTTGATCACGTCGAGCATACTGCCAATGCGCCCGCTTTCTTCAGCCAGCGTGCTCACCGCTGCGCTGGTCAGCTCCACCTCGGCAGACAGGTTTTCGATGCGCGCAATTGCGCTTTTGACGATGTCGCCGCCACTGACAGCATCCTGCGCCGCCTGGTTGACCGAGCGCGCGGTTTCGACCGCGTTGCGGGCCACATCCTGCACCGAGGTGGTCATTTCGTGCATGGCCGCAGCCACCTGCTCGGTTTCCTGCATCTGCTCGGTAGCGCCTGCCTGCGTCTGCCGGGTAATCGCCGACAGCTCTTCGGTGGCGCTGGCGATCTGCGTCGCCCCATCACCGATATGCCCAACCAGTTGTCGCAAGCTGCCGGTCATGTGCTGCAAGCCATCTTGCAGCTTGCCGATTTCGTCTTTGCGCGAGCCCGTGGGGAAGACGCTGAGGTCACCCTCGGCAATGCGCCGCACCCGGGCCAACGCTTCGCGCAGGGGTGGCACGATCTGCCGCGTGATCAACACGGCCGCCAGCCCGCCCAGCAGCAGCGCCAGCACCAGGCAACTGATCAGCGTCCACGCCGCATCACGGGTATCGTCCTGGCGCATCTGCATCTGCTGGTCGTACAGGTCCTGGCTGGTCTGCAGCAATGCATCACCCTGCTTCTGGATGTCCTTGAGCAGGGTGTCGATGCGGGTCAACGCCGCGCGGTGAGTGTCCAGCGAGGCCCGGTAGGCGGTAACGGATTGCGTCAGCTCATTGAGCAGGCTTGCACGCGAGCCCTGCAGAACATCCCCCAGGGTTTGCAACGCGGTCAGTGTCGCGTCAACGGCCTTGGCCGCAGCAGCGTACTGCTTGCCATTGCCACCGTAGGTGTAGCCACGGGTTTCAAAGCGCGCATACAGAAATTGCATCTGCAGGTCGTTGACCGCCTTGTACAGTGCCTGGTCACGCAAGCCGTTCTGTTCACCCGCCAGGCTGTCGAGCTCATCCAGGCGCTTGAGTGCGCTGTCGCCGCTGCTGCGGCGTACCGCCCGCGACTGCTCGATCTGCTCATAGGCCTGGCCCAAGGATTCAATACCCCGCTGGTAGGTGGCCAGGTATTCCGCCAGCGAGGCAATCCGCCGTGCATTCTCGGCATTGGCAAAAAACCCTTGCAGCTCGACCAGGTGCTGCCCAACTTCGACGATCTTGTCCTGCAAAACCTTGGCAGCCTGAGCATCGCCTTCACTTTGCAGGTAAGCCGAACGGTCCAGGCGCATCTTGGATATGTCGTCCATCAGCCGGTTGACCGCACTCATGCGGTCCATCCGGTAGGACAAGCTGCTGATGGCGCTCCAGCCTGCGCCAATGCTCAAAATCACCAACAGCAATAGCAGGCCGAAGCCGATCATCAGCTTCTTGGCGACAGTGAGGTGGGTTAGCCAGTTATTCATATCATTGCATCCTTGAACGATGTCGCTGCCAGGTCGCGATGTAATGAATGCGAATGGGCAGCTGGGCGCGCCGCCCAGGCGATAAAGCGGACCGGGCCGGGCTCAGGCGATATTTGAGGCAGCTCGAGAGCGTGACAGGGCCACATAAATCAATCAAATGCAAATATCGAAGCAATTGTTGCGAATGGGGAATTAATAGCGGCTATTTACAGCGTTTCCCTAGTGCCTGCATCCGATCAGGGCAGGCTTTCACTGCATGGCCTTTTGACGCTATTTTGCTGAGGTGCCGCTTTACGTCAGGCGCTTGAACATCATAGGAATACCGTCATGCGCACCATTTGGTTCTTGTTACTCCCGGGCACACACATTCTGGACCTCGGCGGGCCGCTGCAGATCATGGCCAGCCTGGAAGAGCTGCGGTTGGCGCCGGTCAGCGTCCGTTGCATCGCAGCCAGACAACAGATGAGCAGCTATCAAGGTGTGACCTTGAGCGGCTTGCATCCCCTGCCCGAACAGCTTTCGCCCGAAGATTTGCTGTTCGTGGTCGGCAACAAGCTGTCTACCAGCCCCAGCGACGCTGCGACCTTGGCCGCAACCGCGCAGTGGCTGGCGAACGTGATGGGGCAAACCCCAGACGTGCAACTGTGTTCCATCTGCACCGGCGCGTTCCTGCTGGGCGAAGCCGGGCTGCTGAACGGCCGTGAATGCACCACCCACCACCGCTATGTCGGCTTGCTGCAGGCACGCTACCCAAAAGCCAAGGTGCTGGAAAATCGCCTTTTCGTGGAGGACGACGGTGTGTTCACCTCGGCGGGCGTGTCCAGCGGCACCGACCTGGCCTTGCATATCGTGTCGCTGCACTTCGGCAAAGCCGTGGCCAACCAGGTGGCGCAGGAACTGGTGATCTACCGTCGCCGTGCTGGCGAAGATGTGCAACTGCGCGCGGCCGACCTGGCACGCAACCACATCCACCCGCTGGTACACGCGGCCCAGGACTATATCGACACGCACCTGGGCAGCAGTTTCAGCTTCGAACAACTGGCCAGCCAGTTCAATGTCAGCTACCGGCACCTGGCACGCCTGTTTCGCGAGAACACGGGGCAAACCCTGCAGGACTACCTGCGCGCCCAACGCATCGACCTGGCCCGTGACCTGTTACGCGGCAGCCGCCTGAATGTGGAACAGATCGCCGAACGTTGCGGTTACGGCAGCAGCCATGCCTTTCGCCTGGCCTGGCGGCGGGAAATGCCGCAACCGCCGCTGCAGTTTCGCAGCGTGATCACCCAGGACAACACCTAGTATCAGCGACCACTGACGGTGGGGGTGACGAAACTGTCTGTGAAAAACGCTACCACAGCCTTGCGCGACGCCTCCCGGGCTGCTGGGTCCGGTGCCGAACGCCCCAAGCCGCCCTGGCCACGGTGCAGGAACGGGTCCTTGTATTCCTGCGCCGCTTCCAGGCCATTGAAGCCATGCTCGGCACCGGGGTAGACCAGCACCTTTGCCCGTGCCTGGTCTTCGGCTGGCAGGCTTGCAACCAGTTTGGTACAAGCCTTGGGGTCATCATCGTACTGGTCCTTTTCACCGACCAGCACCAGCAGGCGGGCCGGCGCCAGGTGCTTCAAGTCATAGCCTGGCACATGGTTGTATCCCCAGCACACGGGATAGAACGCTGCCAAGGCTACGGGGCGCACCCCAGAGGCCTGTTGCAACTCATCGTCGATGGACGCAGACGCGGCGAGCATGGCCTGGGCGCCACCCCATGAAAACCCGAGCACCCCTACCCGCTCGCTATCGACCCCTGGCTGATTGGCCAGGTAAGACAAGGCGCCCGCCAGGTCCGGCAAAGTATCGTGAACCCGGGGCGGCCGCCCCTGTGCGCCGCCAGCCAGCCGGCGCGCGCCCCACATGTCCAGTTCCAGCGTGGCGATGCCGCGGGCATTGAGGTCGGCCGCGTGCAACGGCCCGCGTGAGTCCATCCCCGCCGAGCCGTGCAATATCACCACAGCCGGTGCTGGCCCGGCCTGGTTGGCCGGCATAGAGAGCACCGCTGGCACCCTGATCGGTTTCAGTTTGCCGGCAGAAGGCAGGGGCTGGCTGTAGAACGAAACCAGCCGCTTGCTGACGCTGGCCACAGTCTCGCCAGCGTCGGATGCAACCTCAGCCTGGGCCGCTGCGAACGGCAGCGCACACCCCAATAACAGGCTGATGGCCAATTTTTTATACATTTAACGGCTCCTGAACGCCCCAACGGGCTTTTATTGCTGCTGTTTCACAAAGAACGGACGCCCGTCTCAGCCGCACATCGCCATCGCTGCCACACCCTCGATGGGCCAGCGGCCAAGCGCCAACGGGTCCAGCACCACCATTGCGATCAGCACACAGCACCCCAAGCCGAACGCCACGGCATAACCGCGCACTTGCCGGGCGGTGCACGCGCCATACACCGCGACCAGGGCGAGCAATTGCATGCCCACGGCAAACACCCCAATGGAGAACCCGGAAGCGAGCAGTTCAGCCATTGGCGACCACACTGCGGGGGCGGCCCGACGCTGCCTGTACCGCGGGTTGGAAGGCCACGGCATCGAAGGCCTGTTGCAGGTCGGCCTTGATATCGCTCACCCGCTCCAGGCCGACGCACAGCCTGATCAACCCGTCGGAAATGCCGGCGTGGCGCCGCGCTTGCGCATCCAGGCGGCCATGGGTGGTGCTGGCCGGGTGCGTGACCATGCTGCGGGTATCACCAATATTGGTGCAGCGCGCCACGCACTGCAGTTGATCAATCCATTGCCAGGCCGCTGCCTGGCCGCCGAAGATCTCGAAACTCAGCAAGCCGCCATGGCCATCCTGTTGCCTGCACGCCAAGGCATGCTGAGGGTGTTGCGCCAGGCCGGTGTAATGCACAGCGCTCACCAGGGGTTGTTCGCCAAGCCACTGGGCCAGCTCCAGGGCGCCCTGTTGCACCCGCAGCATGCGGATTTCGAGGGTTTCCAGGCTTTTGAGCAACAACCAGGCATTGAACGGGCTGCAGGAAATACCCAACGTGCGCAACACGCCCCTCAACACCTGCATCAGGCTCTTGGAACCGGTCACTACACCGGCCAGCGCACGCCCCTGGCCGTCCATGTACTTGCCCGCCGAATGGATGACCAAGTCCGCACCCAGGCTGTGCGGGCGCTGGAGCACCGGCGTCAACAGGGTGTTGTCCACCACGACCAGCGCATCCTTGGCGTGCGCCAGAAGGCTGATGGCACGGATGTCACCAATT
Organism: Pseudomonas sp. p99-361; assembly: GCF_003935475.1. Taxonomy (NCBI): domain Bacteria; kingdom Pseudomonadati; phylum Pseudomonadota; class Gammaproteobacteria; order Pseudomonadales; family Pseudomonadaceae; genus Pseudomonas; species Pseudomonas sp. p99-361. Next base: position 150,307 of record NZ_RHQO01000001.1, read on the forward strand.
TTCAGCAGCGGATTGGAGGGGGATTCCAGCACCACCAGGCGGGTCTTGTCGTCGATCGCCTGCTGCCACTGGCCCAGGTCGGTAAGGTCGACGAACCGCGCCTCGATGCCGAACCGCGCCATGTAAACGCTTAAGGCACTGGCGGTGGTACCGAACACATCGCGGCTGCAGACAATGTTGTCACCCTGCTGCAGGAACCCATGGCACAGCGCGGTGAACGCGCCCATTCCCGAAGCGAACGCCACCGCGTCTTCGGCTTGTTCGAGCGCCGCCACGCGGCCTTCGAAGGCTTGCACCGTGGGGTTGGTGAAGCGGCTGTACACATTACCCTGCTGTTGCCCGCTGAAACGTTCTGCAGCCTCTTGCGCCGACGCAAAGGTATAAGCAGACGTCATGGCCAATGGCTCGCAGAAAACATCGGACAAATCGCTGACCCGATTGCTGTGCAGCGCCGAAGTTGCGTCAAAGCCGTCCAGGCCAATCGCAGACGATTGCATGGTGCATCTCCTTGTTTGCATTGAACAATGCGCAGTTGATCGGGGGCTATTCCGCTTCAGCCACTGGCGGGGCCGAGGCTTCTGCGGCCACGCGTGCCGAAACCAGCCACAGGGAAGCCAGTGCAGCCATCACGGTGGCCGTCGCCAGGCCAACCAGGGTCAACTGGTAGCTTTGATGCCGGTCGAAATCCAGGGCGCCGAGCTGTGTGGCCAGCAACGCACCCAGTTGGTGTACGAGGAACAGCAGGCCAAACACCTTGCCTTTGATTTCGGCGCCATACAGGGCAAAGCAGAATGCTGACGTGAGCACCACCGTACCCAGGTAACTGGCACCGAACAGCACCGCAAACAGGTAGGTACCCAGCGGCCCGGGCGTGGTCAGCAGGACGATCACCGCCGCCGTACGCAGCAGGTAGAACATCATCAGCAGCAGCCCTTTGTTGTAGCGGGTAGCCAGCCACCCAGCCATCAGGCCACTGACCAGTTCCAGCACACCCAGCAAGCTCAGGCCGCTGGCTTGTACCGAGCTAGGCAGCCCCTCGCCCTGCCAGAACGACACCAGGTGCACGTCGATGAACGCCATGGTGGCCCCACAGCTGGCGAAGCTGAGGGCCAATACGAAGAACCGCGAATCACGCAACAGAAACGCGACCGAGTGCTTGACCAGCGCCGCCTGCGGGTCGGGCTTGAGCGGAACGGTGCGCGCCACCCAGTACAGCGCCAGGCTCAACGGCACCAGGAAGATCAGGCCGACCCAGGAGAACACCGGCTGCCAGCCCACGCGCTGCTGCAGCATGATCCACAGCGGCGAAAGCACGATGAAGCCGATCGACGTGCCATTGGTCACGAAAGCGAAGGCGAAGGCCTTGAAGCGCTCTGCGACCAGGCGATCGACCAGAATGCCCATGGGTACGTAGGTCATCGCGGCAAGGGCGAAGGCACCCAGCAGGCCATACAACAGGGTGAACAGCATCAGCTGGCTGCCGACCAAGGTCACCCCCAGCAGCACCACCCCTGCACTTACGCTGCCCAGGGCAACCGTGCTCAGCGGCCCAACCCGGTCGCTCAGCCAACCCACCACCGGCGACACCAGGCCAATGGTCAGCACGAACAAAGAACCTGCCGTGGCCAAGGCTGCACGCCCGCCACCAAAGTGCGTGGCCAGGTCGACGAAGTACACTTGGTACAGCCCTTTCAGGGCGCTGGACAGGAACATCACCACGAAGCCGACTACCAGCACCGAGACGATCAGGGTTGAGCTGAATTTCTGTTTCATGGCCAATCCTCTGCGCGGGGTATTACACCGCTTCGGCCTGGGGAGCCCGGCAATACACCTGGTACATGTTTTCGTACATCGCGTAGAACAGCTGGCAGGTGTGATCTACCGCTTGCAACGCCTCTTGTTGCATCTGGGCCGTGGTGCACAGCTGCGAAACCAGATCCAGGCCTTCGTTGACGTGGCCAACGTCTTCCTTCTGGTGCACGGAGAAGAACAGCAAGTCGTGCTCGGTCAGGCCGTACGCCCGGCCGAGCAGCACGTGACGTGCATCACCGGCAACGGTCTCGAGGTTTTGCCCCTCGCTGGCGATCATCACCGCGGCAGCCCCCACGTGGTAACGCGCCGGGTCACGTACCGCCTGCAGGCGGTAGTCGATTAGCTCCCAGGTGGCCGGCAGCGGTTGCTCGGCATCACGCTCGGCATCGCTGATGCCCAGTGCACGCAAGAAATTCTGCATGAGCACCACATGGTTATCGGTACGCGAGAGCCGCCCGGTCTCCTCCTCGAAGCAGTTGGTGATCAGCGCGCGCTTGTGGGCAGGCAGCGGGCAATGGAAGAACAGGTGCTCGACATAAGTCAGGAAGTACTTGGTGAGTTGGTAACCTTGCAGCGCGACCTTGCGCAGGAGCGGCTTGTTGCCTTCAGGTGAAAGCAGGGCTTCGAAGATCGGGTGAGACAGCGTCAGGTGGTGGTGCAGTTTCTGTTCCAGCTGATCGCGAAAGGCTGCAGTCGACAAGGCCATGGTGGCGTTCCTTGAATGATGGAAAAGGGGGCCCTTGGCGGCGATGGCCGCAGGCTAAGGATTGAGGGCGCTTCAGCTCAGGTTGAGTCGCTGGGCCAGGCTTTGTACTGACTGGGCCATGTAGTGGCCGCGGTGCTTCACACCGTTGACCCGCGCGTAGTCGTCGAGCACGCCGTAGGTCTGAAACCCGAAGCGTTGCCATAGGCGGTGGGCACGGGTGCCTTCGCGTACGTCCAGGGTCAGCAGTTCGATACCCTTCGCCTGGCACAGCCGCACGATTTCCGCGAAGGCCCGGGCCACCAGCCCGGAGCCGCGGTAGTCTGGGTGTACCACGCCTTTGCTCAGGTCAGCGATGTGGCGGCAGTTGGGCATGCTGCTACGGGACAGGATGACCAGGCACGCCGCGCCGGCAGGTGCACGGCCGAGCAAAGCGTAGGTATGCCCGCCCTCGATACGCGCCTGCAACGCCGCGGCGAAATCGACACCCTGGTCGACCGACATCGCCTGCTCGTAGCCCAGCACCCCGCCATCCTCAACCGTGCTGTTGATGAGCTTCATGATGTCCAGTGCAACAGTACGGTCAGCCCGTTGTAGCCATTGCAACTGCGCCTCGCTGGAAACTTGTGGCGCCAAGGAGAGGGAGGTGTTCATGGTGAAATCCCGTGTACGTTCAGGCAGGGATTTAACCGTTTAGGTGTAACGTGGAGTAAGCAGGCAATCGGACAGAAAACGGAAAGATAGTGACAACCCTCAACCTGGCCGGGAACCGCGGCGCAGACGCTGTGCTGCACCGCGCCGCCTGCTCGGCGGGCAGGGTCGCGCACCCGCTTGGTGCCGTGGCATTTTTCAAACGATCCCTGCGCCCCTGCGAACCCGCCTTACAGCCGGGCCTCAAGCGGCTGCTGCAGCAACCCACGGGGTAACTGGAAGCCCTCGAACGGTTCCTGGGTAATGGGGTTGAACGCTTTTTCAGCGCTGAGCCGGTAGCGCATCACGCCATCACCGGTGCTGAAGCTCAGGTCCACGCTGGTTGCGGTTCGCCCATTGAGCGAACCGCGGCTGAGCAAGCGGAACATCGACCAGGGGCCGCGGTACTCCAGGCGGCTGCTAGTGCCGTTCTGCCTGAGCAGGGTCAGGTTACTGCGCACGTGCCGGCCAAGCGTGTTCGGCCAGATGATGCCGGTGAGCTGCCGCGGGCCATGGGTGTAGGCAATCAACTGGCCGTCAAGGTCCAGCAGGCTGGTGCGCTGGTTAGCGCTGAGCCCCAGCGGCTCGATGCTGAACTGCACGCTCAGGTTGCCACGCTGGTCGAAGAAGGTTTCGCGAATGCGGTTGGCCAGCGCCAACTGCTCGATCACATCGCTGCGGATCAGCGACTGCCCTTGCGGGCCGGCGCGCAGCGCCTCGAGGTTGTCGTGCAGGAATGCCTTCAGGTATTGATCACTGAAGCGCTGCAACCGCCCCTGGGGCCCGAAGAACGACTCGAAGTCATCCAGCGACGCATCCGGCGCCTTGGCCACGAAAGGGTAACGCCCGGCAAGGCGCTGCTGGAAGAAGCTGTAGACCTCGGTGTCCCAGCGCCGCTCCAGCTCGCGCAGGGCTTCGATGTGCAGCACCCGGGCGGTTTCATCGGCCACCTTCTTGGCGTGGTGATTGAGCGGTTCAGGCAAACCGGTGGCCACCCGTTGCAGGGTGCTGATCGGGTCTGGGCCGGTCATCGCAAAACGCTGCTGCACCGCTTGCAGGGCGGCCTTGCCCCGGTCTGGGCTGCCCTGCACGGCCTTGGCGTAGTCGTGCACGGCCACCATGGCCGCCAGCACTTCATCGTAGTAGCTTGGCTTGTCTTGCGTTGCATGCAGCATCCCGCTCAGCCCCGCAAAAGCCCGCTGGATGGCCCAGGCCTGCTGGCGCTCGGGCTCGCTGCCCTTGGGCATGAGCGTGTCGCTGGCGCTGCCCGTGTCGAGTACCTCAGCCGATGACAGCGAAGTGTTGTCTTTCACCGTAGCCAGCAGCCGGTGCCACGGCGCCGCGGGCCCGGTCAGCTGCTGCAGGACCATTACGCCGTGTTCGAGGTCGTGAAAATCCGCCACCGAAACGGCATTCAATGCACGTCGCCAGCTGTTTATGTAGTCGGCGCTGTACAGGTTGCGCAGACGCTCGCTCAACACTGCCCGGTCAGCGTCCGAGTACTCCAGCTGGCTGCGCTCACCCAGCGCCCACTGGTCGATCATCGCCATGTCGGCGAAGCTTTGGCTGCGGGGCTCGAAGTACTCTTTGAAACCCTTGGCGGTGTGTATCGGCGCCAGTCGCACATCCTCGCCGCTGGCCCCAGCCGAGCGCTGGAAGACCACGTCGAACGCGGGGCCGACCTGCTGACGCAAATCCAGGCCCGTGAGCAGGTGTTCCTGAGCCTGCTGCTTGAGCCCGGCATATACCCGCTCCGGTAACGGCACCTTGCGCAACGCCGCCTGCACCACGGCGATACGCTGGCGGTACTGCGGCAACTCGGTGTCGGCATAGGCCAAGGCGTACTTCAGGTGGCGCATGAGGTCGCGCTGCAGCTGCCCTTGGCCAGGAAACTGTTGCTGCCACTGGCGGGCCATCCATGTCTCGACCCACTCAGGCCGCCGGTTCTGGCGGTCTTCCAGCATACGGTAAACCCGCAGGGCAGCCATTTGCCGTTCACTGCCTGGCGCAGCGGCATCCATGGCGTCGAGCACGCCACTGGCCAAGGCCGGCAGGAATCGCCTGGAGAGCAAGCTGAGGTAAGCCTCATCGACACGCGGGCCAATGATACGCCCCTGGTAGAGGCCTAGATCGGAAACACCTGGCCAGGCGGCGCGGTAGTCGCCAAACACCGAAACCGCATCGCGGATCTGGTCCAGCGGCTCCAGCAAGTTGCGCCCGGTCGGGTCCAGGCGCTGATCCACCTGGTGGTGGCTGTACTCCCGGCTTTTGGCGAGCACGTTGGCGGCCTTGGCGCCATTGATGTCGAAAAAGCGCTGCCAGCTGGCTACGGCAACACAGAAAGCCAGCATGCCTACACCCGAGCCGACCCATAACAACCGGCGCTTGCTGCGCGCCACCTTGATGTTGTCTCCGGCAAGCCCCGCCTCCTTGTAGATGACACGCCGAAACGCATGCTGGATGAAGTAGGCAAACGCTTTGCCTTGCGCCTTGCCCTCCAGCAACGGAAGCGCTGTGTTGTAGGGCTGGGCTGACTCGCGCACGAAGGCGTTGAGCACGTCCCCTTGCTGAATGACCGAAGACCAGTACACCCCCCGCACCAGGGCGGGTGTGGTGTAACGGTCACTCGCCAGCGTTTCTTTCAGGAAACCCAGCAGTATCGGGCGCAAGCCGATCAACTGGGCATGCAACGAGAACAGCCGCGCGCGCTGCGGCGCACTGGCCAAGGTATCGAGTCGATCCACCACCTGCTCGAACAGCCGACTGAGCAACTGCTGGTAATGATCGCCATACTCCTGCAGCCAGGCATCGAAGGTGCCGACCGTATCCAGCTTGAAGGTGAAGCCCAGCATGTTTTCCCGCAAGTCGACGGGGAGGCCCCCATAGAGCTGGTCGAAGCCGTCCAGCAGGTCGAATTTGCTCAGTACCACATACAACGGCAGGCGCGAGCCCAACTGGGTGCTGACTTCGTACAGCCGCGTGCGCAGCCTGTGGGCCAAGGCAACAAGCTGCTCGGGCGTACCCTGCAATAACGCAGGCAGGTCCACGACCAGCACCATGCCATTGAGTGCCCGCTGGCTGCGATTGTGCACCAGCCAACCCAGCAGGTGCTGCCAGAGCCTGGCGGGGGCAGCCGGTGGCACCTGCGGGGCACCTGGCGCCCCGGCGAGCGAGCCTGCCGGCGAATCCTGCCTGATATAGGCCCCGGGCGGGTCGATGATCACCGCCTCGTTGCTGACCCACCAGCCTATCGGGAAGGCCAGCGCCTGCGCCTGTTTACCCCGCGCCTGCACCTTGTCGATCCGGGTCAGGGAAAAGCTTTGCTCCGTACGGTCGATGAAACTGGACTTGCCCGCATGCTGGTCGCCTATCACCAGGTACCAGGGCAATCGGTACAGGGCACGCCGCCCTCCCGCACTGCCGAGCAATCGCGCCAGCCCTTGGTCCAAGGCGTTTTCCTGGGCCCGAAGCAACGGCAATACGCTGTCCAGCTCTGCGGCCGCCGCCTCGTTGCGCTCTGCCTGAAGGCGCACGTAGCGCCTGCGCAGCACCAACAGCCAGCACAGCAGCGGCACCAGCACGAGCACCAGGCTGGCCAGACTGCGGTGCGCAATGCTGGCCAGCGGATGCTGTTCGCGCCATGCCCACTGTGGGCCTAGCCACCAGATGGCGGCCAGCATCAGCACGCTGCCCAGCACAAGCAGCACAGGCATGGCCAGGCCGACTCGAGTCGCCAGGGGCAAAAGCCAACGTTTCAATAGCGTCCATCGTTGATTCATGGCGGGTCCTAGTCCTTGTTCTGATCGGCCAACGCATCAGGGGCGGCATGCTGTTGCAGGCGTTTGAACACCTCCGGCTCCCAGGCACTGGCCATGGTTTGCTGCATGGTTCGGGCAACACTGGCGCACAGGTCCTGGGCCAGCCACGAGACGCCGCGCGCGGCCAGCAGGTCGGCCGCGATCACGGTGGTGTGGCAGCGCTCACGCGGCGCGCGAATATCTGCCTGCATGGCCTGGAGCCTGAGCAAAACCGGCTCTACCCCACCGCTTTCCAACTGGCTGACAAGTTCTTCGCGCAGGCCCACGAACTCTTGCGCCGTTTCAGCTTGCGGTTGCTGGCCTGCGCCTTTGAGCCAGGCCATGCACTGGTCGTCCAGAAACGCCGTGCCGTCGCTGAAGCACAACTGCTGCAGGGCGGGGATACGCTGGACGAACCGGGCAGTCGCTGCGCGGATGGCTTCGGCCACCTCAGGCATTGCCAACCGTGTGGCGGTGGTGGCCGCAAGCAAGCTGCCGCGCATCCAGAAGGGGCAAGCCGACACGCTTTTTTCGATCCGCTGCAGCAGCGCCGCGTCGAACACGCTGCCGGCAATGGCCTCTTCATAATCGCCGGCGATCTCCAGCGGCACCGCCATCAGCTCGGTGCGGTGACCTTGCCCCGCCTGAGGCGCGGCCTGGATGTGAGCCCACAAGCCGAAGCGACGCAACTGATACCCCGCTGGGTCGTAGGGGTCCTGCTGGTTGATCAGCTCAGCCATGCTCAGCACCGCCCTTCGTGATTCACGCTCGTTGCCTAGCAACACGCGGGGCATGGGTGTGGCGATGACTTCGGCCAGTGGCGCGGGTTTGATGACGGGCGCCGAAGCCCTGGCCGCAGCAGGCTCGCCTGCGCCACTCGCCCGTTCCGAGTGCTTGCGTAGCAGCCGCGCCATATCATCGAGCATGGCGTCGTCCAGCAGGGCCACGGCTTGCAGCTGTTGCAGCCGCAGCAGCGCCTGTTGCGCCCCGGCCGCATGCGCAGGGCTATAGGTGAAACGGTCCAGGCGCGGCAGGGCTTCGTTCAAGCGGTTGAGCACCAAGCCAACCAGCTTGCGCTTACCCAGGTAACCCTTGGGCCCTGGCTTGGGATAAGCCGTCTCCCAGTAGCGCTCGACCATGCCGGCCAGCAAGGTCAACGTGAGCGCCCAGCGTTCCCAACAAGCACTGCGAAGCCATGCGGCACTCAGGTGCGCCACGATGCGCAGATGCTTGCACTGTTGCCCCAGGTACTGGCGCGACGCCTCCTCGATGTACACCCAATCGATAGTGGCCTCCTGCAGGCCACCCAGCTTGACCATTTCCTGGTCGATGGCCTGGTAGGTCTCATCCTCCACATTGAACAGGCCGGCCGGTGCTTGCGCGTCAATGGCTGTGAGCAACCGGGTGATTTCCTGTGCATTGACCTCGGCTACCAGCGACATGCCTTGCGCACCTCGCCGATAAGCGGGTCAAGCCCCTGAGCGTCGAAGACCAACCCGCCAACGGCAGGGTTTTCGCTGTGCACTTGGATGCGCCGGGCCCCGATCAGCTGCCTGATCTGTTCGATTCCGGGCAGGCCGCGGCCGGCATCGAGCACCTGACCGTTCTCCGTTACCTGCCAGGGCGTCGCGGCGGTGGCGCCACGCTCCCCCTGCAAGCGCACCGTCAGCCGGCTGGCATCCACGGGGTGTGCGGCGATCAGTTGCAACCGGGAGATGTTCTGCAAACAGCTGATTACCAGGTAGGGGTGCGGTGCAGCCGAAGCGATTGCGGGTGCAGAAATCGTCAGCCCCTCGTTTTCACGCGTGAGCCGGAACGTCAAGTCGTCGGGATTTCGACCTGTTTCATAGGCCAGCAACCGACGCACCGTGGGTGAGTCCTGCTCCGGTGCCGACCACTGCGCGGCCACGCGGTGCGCAGGTGTTCCGGCGGATTGATCGAAACAGGCCAGGCGCTCAACGTTGGATACGATGCGCGAGCAATTCTGATCGGCATGCACTGGCAGTGGCATGCAATTGATTATCAGAAAAAGACCTGCGCCAGAGGTATGTTTCGCCAGGCATCGCAATTAAATTCCCTCTCGATAGTACATATGCCCTATATCAGCTCCGCTGATATTTAAACGCAATCACGGGCACTCTGACCCGCGAGCGGCAAGAGACTAGCTCATAAAAAATCGCAAATACAAACAAATATTTTTTTACACTTTGACCCTCGACTGAATAACAATTTCAGGCGCAAGGTTTTTACGCAAGAGGCAATGACTACCCGCTATTGTTTATATCGCAATCAAGTCTGAAGGAAATTTCCTACAAACTAAATCAGAACTCACGAACAACTATCAGGGACTTCCCACACAAACCAAGGAGAGATTCTGCGATGGCAAAGCTCACAGGATCGGTTGCACCCAAAGAAAGAATCAATATCCGATACGTGCCCGCCACAGGTGATGAACAGGCCGAAGTAGAGCTGCCGCACAAGATGCTGGTGATGGGCGATTTCGGCCTGGATGACGCCCGCGCGCTGGAAGACCGAACGGTCATGCGCATCGATAAACACACCTTCAACAATGTGTTGAAGGACGCCGACGTCCGTCTGGCCATGTCGGTGCCCTCCATGCTCACCACGGCTGCCGACGCGGAGCTGGCGGTTCATCTGCAGTTCAGATCGCTCAATGACTTCGCACCAGACGGTATCGCCCGCCAGGTACCGGAGCTGAGCAAGCTGCTGGAGCTTCGCGAAGCGCTGGTGGCGCTGAAAGGCCCACTGGGCAACGTGCCCGCGTTCCGCAAGCAACTGCGGCACCTGCTGAGCAACGAGCAGGCCCGCAAGCAACTCGCCGAAGAGTTGAACCTGGTGCTTGAGGCGCCAAAAGAAGACTGAGACAACGGAGCGTCCCATGGCAAAGTCAACCAGCACTCCCCTCGCCGCTGAACGGTCGGGCGAAACATTGAGCAGCGCCACGTTGCTCGACCAGATCATGGCCGAAACCAAACTGGTGCCCGCACAAGAGGGCTATCAAGTTGCTCGCCAAGGTGTATCGGCCTTTATTGCCGAAATACTCAAAAGTAATGATCCAGATCAACCCATCAACAAACACCGCGTCGACCAGATGATTGCAGAGCTGGACCGGTTGCTCAGCCAGCAGATGGATACCATCCTCCATCAACCGGCATTCCAGGAACTTGAATCTTCATGGCGCAGCCTCAAACTTCTTGTCGACCGCACAGACTTCCGCGAGAACATCAAGCTTGAAGTACTGCATGTGAGCAAAGACGACCTGCTCGATGACTTTGAAAATGCGGCCGACATTACGTGCAGCGGTATGTACAAACACGTTTACACCGCAGGTTATGGGCAATTCGGTGGTGAGCCGGTGGCGGCCATGTTGGGCAACTACCACTTCGGCCCCGCTGCCACAGACATCAAACTGTTGAGTTACATGGCGTCTGTCGGTGCCATGGCGCACGCCCCCTTCCTTGCCGCCCCCGCACCCGATTTCTTCAATTTGAGCAGCTTTGAAGAGCTGCCCAACCTGAAGGAGATCAAAGACATCTTCGCAGGGCCACGGCATGCCAAGTGGCGCGCCTTCCGCGAAAGCGAAGACGCTCGGCACGTTGCGCTGACCGGGCCACGTTTCATGCTCCGCTCGGCCTACCACCCTCAGGAACAGCCGATCAAAACCTTCAACTACGAAGAAAACATCGACGGGCGACACGACAACTACCTGTGGGGCAACTCCGCTTTCCTGCTGGCCAGCTGCATCAACGACAGCTTTGCCCGCTACCGGTGGTGCCCGAACATCATTGGCCCGCAGTCCGGTGGCGCCGTCGAGGACCTGCCCGTGCATCTGTATGAGGCGCTGGGGCAACTGCAAGCGAAAATTCCAACCGAGGTGCTGATATCCGACCGCAAGGAATTCGAGCTGGCCGAAGAAGGCTTCATCGCCTTGACCATGCGCAAGGACAGCGACAACGCCGCGTTCTTCTCGGCCAATTCGGTCCAGAAACCGAAGCAGTTCCCCAAGACGCCGGAAGGCCTGCAGGCCCAAACCAACTACAAGCTGGGCACGCAACTGCCCTACTTGTTCATCGTCAATCGCCTGGCCCATTACATCAAGGTGCTGCAGCGCGAGCAGATCGGCAGCTGGAAGGAACGCCGCGATCTTGAGTCCGAGCTGAACAAATGGATCAGGCAGTACGTCGCCGACCAGGAAAACCCTTCGGCCGATGTGCGCAGCCGTCGCCCATTGCGGGCCGCGAAGGTCGTGGTTTCGGACGTTGCCGGGGATCCGGGCTGGTACCAGGTCTCGCTCGCCGTGCGCCCGCACTTCAAATACATGGGCGCAAATTTCGAGATCTCGCTGGTTGGCCGGCTTGATACCGAATGAGTGGTTTTTTCAATCGCTTGGTGACGGACACGTCTGTTACCCGCACGCCTTCCCGGCAAGAAAACGCTGCCGAAAAGATTGCCGCCATCAAGCGCCACCTGGAAACGCTACTCAATGCACGTCAGGGCTGCTCACAAAGCAGCCCTGAACTGGGCCTGCATGAGTTCAACGGGCATGCCACAAGCAGTGGCGACCTGTTGAAGCAAGTGAGTGCCGACATACGCCGCACCATTCAGCGCTTCGAGCCGCGCGTGCACGTGCGCGCGCTCAAGGCCATGCCCGCGTGTCACGCCCCGCTGGAGCTGCATTTCAGGCTGGACTGCCAGGTGCAGGTCAACAACCACCACGAGCAGCTGCAACTGGAGCTGCTGGTCAACGGCCATAGCCGCCATACCCGAGTGAGGTGACCGATGTCACTCAAGGATCGATTCAGCGAAGAGTTGCGTTACCTGCATGAACTGGGCAACGACTTCGCTACCGACAACCCACAACTTGCCCGGCTGCTGGGCAAAGGTGGCAGCGACCCGGACGTCGAACGGCTGATGGAGGCTTTTGCCTTCCTCACCGCCAAGTTGCGCCTCAAGCTGGAGGATGACCTGCCAGAGCTGACGCACCCCATGCTGCAGTTGCTGTGGCCCAATTACCTGCGGCCCCTGCCGAGCGCCACGATCATCCAGTTCACGCCACTCAAGCAAGCGCTCAGCCAATCACACTGCATTCCCAAGGGATCACCGTTGTTCTCCAGGCCTGTGGATGGCGTGCCTTGTGAATTTCGTACGTGCACGGCCGTGTACATCCACCCGTTCGAGATCGAATCGGTCAGCGCTACCCAGACGCTCGACAGTTCGGTAGCACGCATCGAACTGCGCACCCTGGTCGAGCGCCCCTTGAACACCCTCGGCTGCGACAGCCTGGATTTCCACTTGAGCGGTGATGACAAAACAGCCCGCACGCTCTACCTGTGGCTTGCTCAATACCTCAAACATGTCGCGGTAACGATCGATGGCCAGGTGCACCGGTTGCCGGCCAGCAGCATCATCTTTCCGGGCTTCAGCGCGAACGAAGGGCTGCTGCCTTATCCGCAGAACGTCTTCGATGGCTATCGGATCCTGCAGGAATACTTCGTTTTCGCGAAGCGCTTCCACTTCTTCAGCGTTAGCGCACTGCAGAAAGTCTGGCCCGATCAAGCGACTCGGCAGGTGGGCATCGAACTTCACTTCACCCGCCAGCTCCCTGCCTCGTTGCGTATCGGCATGGCGGATTTGCGCCTGTTCTGCACGCCGGCGGTCAACCTGTTCAGCTACAGCGCCGAACCTATCGACCTCTCCAATCGGCAGGCCCCTGCCGAGCTGACCCCCAGAGGGAAAGAACGGCATGCGTATGAGATTTTCAGTGTCGACAAGGTGGTCAGCACCCGCACCACAACAGACGGCAGCACCGGCGAACACCTACGCACGTTCCGCCCGTTCGAATCGTTCGCCCATGAGATCGAGCATGCTCAAGGGCGCACGGCGTTGTACTACCGCTCCACCCTCGAGGAGTCCTTGCGCGGCGAGGGCGTCACACATCGCATCGCCTTCGTGCGTGCCGATGCCAACGCTTACACCGGTGAGCTGGAAACGGCGTCCATCGACCTGACCTGCACCAACCGCGATCTGCCCCTGGCGTTGGGCGTCGACGACATCGATGTGATTTCCGAAGTCACGCCAGCACTGACCACCTACACCAACATCTGCAAACCCACCCGCCCCTACCGACCAGTGCTGGATGGCCAGTTGCAGTGGGCGCTGGTTTCCAACATGTCGCTCAACTACCTGTCGCTGCTGTCTGCCGAGCCGCTGAAGGCGGTGATTCGTGCCTATGACTTCGTGGCCTTGCACGACCTGCAGCAGACACGCACGACCCAAAAGCGCCTGGAAGGCATTCGCGATGTTCAGACCGAGCCTCTGGATTGGCTGATCAAGGGCCAGCCCATTCGCGGGCTACGCACACGGCTGAAGCTGGACCAGGCCGCCTTCCTGTGCGAAGGCGACCTGTACCTGTTCGGCTGCGTGCTGGCGCACTTCTTCGCCCTGTACGCCAGCATCAATTCCTTCCATCAACTGGAAGTGATCAACATCACCAACAACGAGCACTACACATGGCCCATCCAGACCGGCAAACAACCGCTGATCTAGCCGACAGGCTGCTCGCCGAGGCACACCAGTACAACTTCTACCAGTTGCTGGAGCGCCTGCACGGCTTGCATGGGGATGACCTGGAACCGCGCTGGCCGGACCAGGCCACCCGGCTGCGCGTGCGGCTGGCCTGTGACCCACGGCTGACCTTTCCGGTTTCCGACGTGTACAAAGCCGAACGCATGCCCGGGGCAGAAGACCGCTACCGCGTGTGCGCCACCTTTATGGGCCTGCATGGCACTGACTCACCCTTGCCTGCCTACTACCTGGAGCAGGTGGCCTACGAGCATGCGCAGGGTATCGGTGTGCGGCCGGCCTTTTTCGACTTCTTCAACCACTACCTGCTCAGCCTGCTGCACCGCGTGTGGCGCAAGTACCGCTACTACATTCGCTTCCAGCCAGGTGCCAGCGATGGCTTCTCCCAGTACATCTTTGCCCTGCTGGGGTTGAATGACAAACAACTGCGCGGCGACACGCCGTTGCCCTGGAGCCGACTGCTCAGCTTCGCCGGTGTCATCGCCAGCCGCAGCCGCGCACCGGGCACCGTCGCGGGCATCATCGCCCACTGCTTCGACCTGAAACAGGTGCACATCAGGGAGTTCGAGACCCGCTCGGTGCCTACGACAACCCGGCAACTGGTAAGCCTTGGCTGCAGCAACGGCGAGCTGGGCACTTCGTTCCTGGTCGGCAGCCGCACGCGAACGCGCAGCAGCAAGTTCACCATCGTGATCAGCGAGCTGGACCAAACCCAGCTGCGTGGCTTGCTGCCCAGCGGCATCAACTTCAATCGCTTGCGCGCCTTGATCGACTTCCTGCTGCGCGATGGGTTGGCCTACGACCTGGAATTGCGGCTGCAGCAGAACGCGCTGTCGCCCTTCTGCCTGCACCCGAGCCAGGGCGCCCACCTGGGCTGGACCAGCTTCACCGATGACCGCCATGGCCAGATCAGCCCCGTGGTGCGCTTTCGGGGGCGCTCATGAGCACATTGACCTTGAACATTACCAACCTCGACCAGTTGCAGCACAACGTTACGGCCCGGCACACATTCGATCGCGCAGGCGGCACCATCGGCAGCGTGGGGGCCGCGTGGCTGATCAATGACGGTGCACAGGGCGTGGCACCGATCCACTGCGAGATCCGTTGGCTCGAAGGTAGCTTCTGCGTCATCGACCGCTGCGGGCACACCTACCTGAACGACAACCTGGGCAGCCTGGGCACGCGGTCAGCCAGGCGGCTGCTTGAGGGCGACCGGCTTCGGGTCGGCGCTTATCGGCTGTTGGTCCAGCTCTCGCCAGCGGATGCCCGTTCGCTGGAGGCGTTATTCAACCCCGACTCACGGGTGCTCGACCAATTCATCCTGGATGCACCTGCAGAGCGTTGGCCTCCCCAGCCCGCAACGGCCCCGGTCGCCGAGATTTGCTCGGTATTCGCCCAAGGTATGGGCAACGATCCCTTGGCAGCACTGGGCGCGGTGACGCAAGCCACGGCGCAGAACCCGCTGGACCGCCTGGTTGCAGGAGAACGCCCATGACGCGTCATTCACTGGTGGCCGGGCTTCTGGCAACCCTGATCGGGCTCTCGGGCTGCACCGCCCTGGGCAAAATGGGCCAAGTGGCGCTGAACCCTTCGATACCCGTCGGGCCGCCCAAGGATCACCCTACCGAAATTGCTTTCAGCATCAACGCCAGCCCCACACTCAACAGCAACCCCAGCAGTGTGGAGGTGCTGGCCGAGCAAGAAAGCAGCCTGGCCCCCAGCCCCTACGCAGTCACTTTGAGCGCGGGCGACCCCTACGCCCTGGCCGAGAAGGTCGGCACCCTGTTCGAGTTTCTGCAGGAGCAGTACCCGGCCGCCTCGCCTGTCGAGTTACCAGAGGAAGAGGCCGATCTCCCGCTTCGCTCGCCTTTCGAGCACAGCACACCCGGCCGCTACGAAGACGCGAACATGGTGCTGACCTTACCGCGCAGCACCACGCCGGCCACCGAAGCGGTGGCTACGCCCATGGCTATCAAGATCCTGCAACTGCGCGACGACTCATTGCTGCGCAACAGCCTTTATGAGCTGCTGGACAAAGACCCCGCCAAGGCGCTGCGCAGTACCTATATTCGCGATGACGATTATCTGCTGCACCCTGGGCAGTTCAAGTTCATTCCCTTTACCGCCATCGAGCCCGAGACCCGCTTCGTTGCCGTGATCGCCGATTACCGCAACCAGGACGATGCCACCTGGAACCAGGTACTGCGCATTCCACCGCGGGGCCACCAGATCATCCTGTCGGTGTTGCTCAATGACACGCAGGTTTTGCTCAAGGAGCAAGACTGATGGCGCCTGCAACCCTGCCCTTCTCGCTCACTCACGCTGACACGGAGCGCTCATGAGTTCACGTAATCCCGTCCTGTGGCCTGAAGGCCTGTTCGTCAAACCGCAGCATTTCCAGCAGGCTACCCGCGCCGCTGAAGCAGCCCAGCACCAACGTCTTGCCAGCCTGAACGCGGCCTTCTATGGCTTCAGCGAGCTGCAACTGAACGAGGAATACCTGAGCCTGGGCAAGGTCGCGATCACCCGCGCCCGCGGCATCATGCCGGACGGAACGGTGTTCGACATTCCGGCAGACCTGCCGCCGCCGCCGCCGCTGGAAATCGACGACGACGGCGCAAAGGACAGCGAGGTTTACCTGTGCCTGCCGCTGCGCACCGAGGGCGGTCGAGAGGTGAGTTGGCCCGACAACGCCGCCAATTTCCGCTACAGCGCTCAGCCCCAGGAAATCAAGGACACCCACAGCGCCGATGGCGACCTGGCCCAGGTCGATCTGGCAGTGCCCAACCTGCAACTCAAGCGCAAGGCTGACGACAGCAGCGCCTACACCCGCCTGGCACTGGCACGTATCCTGGAGCGGCGACCCGATGGCAGCCTGCAACTCGACGAAGGGTTCTACCCGACCAGCGTCTCGGTACGGGCTGTGCCCGCACTGCAGCGTTACCTCGAAGAAATCACCAACACCCTGCGCGAGCGCTCACGCAACCTGGCCAGCCGAATCGGTGCTGCTGGCCAATCCGGCATCGCCGATATCCGCGACTTCAACCTGTTGCAAGCCATGAACCGCTGGTGGCCGTGCTTCCAGCACCTGGCCAGGCAGGGGCAGACACACCCTGAGCAGCTGTACCTGCACATGAGCCAGGCGTGCGGCGAGTTCGTGACCTTCACCGACGAAAGCCGGCTGCCTGCCGAGTATCCCGCCTACCAGCACAGCGCATTGCGTGCGTCGTTCAAACCCCTGCAGGACACGTTGCGCCGCGCCCTGGGTACGGTCCTGCAGCCGCGGGCGGTCTCTCTACCCCTGAACGCGCTCGATTACGGGGTAATGACGACGACGTTCGAAGACCGCCGCCTGATCGATAACGCGGACTTCATCCTTGCCGTGCGTGCAGACATGCCGCCGCCGACCTTGCGCCAACTGTTCATGCAGAAGGCCAAGGTCACGTCCCTGGAAACCTTGAATGACCTGGTGCACAAGCAACTGCCCGGTATTGCGCTACAGCCGCTGCCGGTGGCGCCGCGCGAGCTGCCCTTCCATGCGGGCTTCAGCTATTTCGGGCTCGACCGCCGCGAGCCGGCGTGGGCCTGCATGAACACGGCCAACGGTTTCGGGATTCATATCGCCGGGGAATTCCCCGGGCTCGAGTTGCAGTTCTGGGCAATCAGGAGTGAGTGAAATGCACGCGAACGACCACCCGGGCGATGGCAGCGCACCTGCGAAAGTCGAGCAGCTGCGCTGGATGCTTGAAAACACTGCAGGCACAAAGGGGGCAGGATGCTCGACACCCACGCCAGAACCCGATCCCGCAGGTGAAGGCTACCCAGCCGATCCGGATTTCCAACTGCGAGGCGGCTACAGCAATGTGATGCTGGACGCCGCCGCCCCTTTGCTCGGCTTGGTCATGCGCATCCGCACGCTCGATACACTGCCCAACCTCGAACAAGTGCACCGGCAGGTGCGCAACCAGATCGAAAATATTCAGCAAGAGCTGCGTCAGCATGGCTACGAGCCCACGCAACTTCTGGCCTATTCCTATGGCCTGTGCCTGTTCATCGATGAAGCCGTGATGGAGAGGCCCTGGGGCCAAGCAAGCCTCTGGAGCCAGGAGCCCCTGCTCAGCATCTACCACAGCGAAACCTTTGGCGGCGAAAAGATCTTCACCGTGATCTCGCGCCTGATGCAAGAACCCCAGCGGTACCAGGACGTGCTGGAGTTCATGTACTTCATTCTGTGCCTGGGGCTCAAAGGCAAGTATGGCATCGCCCCCAAAGGCGACGAAACGCTGAACACCCTCATTCACCAGCTCCACGCAATCATCCGGGAGCTACGTGGGCCTACGCCGACAACGGTCTGCGACCCTTACAGCAACGTTGCCCCGCGCAACTTCCGCATGAACCGGCAATGGCCTTGGTGGAGCCCTCTGGTGCTTTCCGCCCTTGCGATGGCCACGGCCTATGGCATCTACAGCTACCGGCTGCACCTGATCACCCATGAGGTGCTGCAGTCACTCGACAGCATCTTGCAGCAGTAGCCGCCGGCAGTCGGTACGACCGTATTCAACGAATTGACGGGGCGTTTGCCCCGTTGAAAAAGCCCATCGATTCCGATGGCCACGTAGCCGCTTGTGCGCGTGCTTTTCCACATGGACGCAGGAGAAACTGCCATGCCAACACCCGCTTACATCAAGATCGAAGGCCAAACCCAGGGCAATATCACCGCGGGCGCTTTCACTGCTGACTCGGTCGGTAACGTTTATCAGCAAGGTCATGAAGATCAAATCCTGGTTCAGGAGATCAAGCATGAAGTGACTACGCCGACAGATCCACAGAATGGTCAGCCCAGCGGCCAACGCGTACACAAGCCGTTCACGTTTACCAGTTCACTCAACAAGGCCACGCCATTGATGTACCAAGCGTTGGTCACAGGCGAAATGCTGCCGACGGTCGAAGTCAACTGGTACCGCACTTCGACGGAAGGTAAACAAGAGCACTTTTTCTCAACCACGCTGGAGGACGCAACTATTGTCAGCATCAGGACCGTCCTCCCTCACGTTCAGGACAAGGTCAACGAGCACTACACACAGCTGGTCGAGGTTGCGATGACCTATCGGAAGATCGTCTGGGAGCACACCGTAGCGGGTACCGGTGGCTCTGATGATTGGCGAGCACCTGCCGCCTGAAAACCATGAATGCTCCGGGCGGGTTTGCCTGCCCGGACTTTGTGTCACCTCAGACGACGAACAAGGGTTGCCTATGCCTAGCCAATCTGATTTGCGTTACAGCTTCCAGCCGCTGGTTGGCAAAGCTGAATTCGAAGTGGTGTCGTTCGAACTTCGAGAGGGGCTCAGCACACCCTTCGAGTTGGCGCTGAAATTGATCAGCTTCGAAAACGATATCGACTTCGGCCTCCTGCTCGACAAACCCGTACTGTTCACCCTCTGGGAAAAAGGGCGCCCAGTGCGGCATGTGCACGGTCTGGTCAGTAGTTTCAGCCAAGCGGAAAGCGGATTTTACCGGACCTACTATTACGCCTTGGTCGAACCCATTCTGGCGCGCGCCGGACTGCGATCGAACTGGCGCATTTTCCAACACAAAACCGTGCCGCAGATTCTCGAGCTGATGCTCAAACGGCAGGGCATCGTTCAATACGAGCTTCGCGCGAGCAGGGATCACCACGTGCGCGAGTTCTGCGTGCAAGCGGGCGAGACCGACCTTGCCTTCATCGCCCGCCTGGCGGCTGAAGAGGGCTTTGTCTATCGCTTCGAGCACAGTGAAACCCTGCATAAGCTGATCATCACGGATCAGCTGCTATCCCTCGGGCTGATCAGCCATGGGGCGCTCAAGACGGACAACGGTGACGAAAGCTTTTTCGACGGCGAAGACGTTATCGACCCCAATACCGTGCTGTATCAATCCAACAGTGGCGGCGATCAGGCCAGGCCTTGCCTGTGGCGCTTGCGCTACAGCGAGCACGTCAGAACCTCGCGACAGGTCCAGCGCGACTACACCTTCACCAACCCGGCGTATCGCCAGGAACACCGTGCTTCAGGCGCTTTCCTCGAACACCAGTCCAGCGACTACGAGCGCTTCGACTACCCCGGCCGCTACAAGCGCGATGCCGTGGGCAAGCCGTTCACCGAAAACCGTATCACCGCCCTGCGCCATGATGTTCGCATCGCGCAGGTGCAGGGGGATGACGTCAGGCTGCAGCCTGGCCTGAGCTTCACACTCACAGGCCACCCTCGCGACGACCTAAATGTGCATTGGCGTGTGAACAGCGTGGTTCACAAGGGCAGCCAGTTCACCAGCCTCCAGGAAGAAGCAGCCGGCGTCGATCAAAGCACACGCTATGAGCAAACCGCCCAACTGGTACCCGGCAGAACCGAGTGGCGCCCCCCTCCGCTGGACAAGCCTCGAGTCGATGGCCCGCACATGGCAACCGTGGTCGGCCCTCCGGGCGAGGAGATCTACTGCGACGAATGGGGCCGGGTCAAGGTCAGCTTCCCCTGGGACCGGGAGAGCAACAACGACGAGTTCAGCTCCTGCTGGGTGCGTGTATCCCAAGGGTGGGCAGGTGGCAGTTGGGGCTCAATGGCCATCCCGCGCATCGGGCAGGACGTGGTCATCCAGTACGTCAACGGCGACCCCGACCAGCCGATGATCACCGGGCGCACCTATTGCGGTAACCAGCTGCCGCCCTACGACCTGCCCTACCACAAAACCCGCATGACCATCAAGAGCCAGACCCACAAGGGTGATGGCTTCAACGAGCTCCGGTTCGAGGACGAGCTGGGTCGACAGGAAGTGTTTATCCATGCGGAGAAGGACCAGAACAACGTCGTCAAACACAACGAAACCACCTTCGTCGGCAATGACCGCAGCGAGCGGGTGGATCATAACGAAACCATCTCCATCGGTGCCAACAAGACCGAGACCATCGCATTGGCCAAGGCATTGACCATTGGCGCGGGCTACCAGGTCAGTGTCGGTGCGGCAATGAACACGACAGTTGGTCTTAGCCAAAGCGAGCAGGTGGGCATTCACAAGTCCGTGATCGTTGGCAACCGCTTCAACATCACAGCAGGCGACGAACTCAGCATCACGGTTGGTAAAGCGTCGTTGGTCATGAAGTCCGACGGAACCGTGCTGATCAACGGCAGCAACTTTGACTTCAGTGCCACAGGGCCTGTGCAAATCAACGGCAAGGATGTCGATCTTAACTGAAGGGGTAACCCAGGATGGAATTTCGCAACCTGACGCCGTTTGACGTCATGTGCTTCAGTGCGCTCAGCAAACTGGATATAGAGCACCCAGTGATTGTGATGAAAGTTGGCTATCGACTACAACCCATTGCCAAGAAACCGGGGAGCTTTTCCGCTGAAGTAATCGATGATGATCCAGTTCCACTTTGCCTAGCCGATAAATACTATGGCGAGGAAGGGCGCAGTAGCGTCAAGGAAGAAAGTGATTTAGCACCTTTCAAACCTCGCTGTGATGTTATTGTCAATGGACATGCCTATGCACCAGGCATGGAAGCTGCGCGGTCGTGGACTGCTGGAATTCGCTTGAGCGAACCTGCGGCGCCATTAAAGATAAATATTACATCACCAAAATCGTCCACTTCAGACGGACCTCCGACGGAGCAACAGTTATATGCATGGCGGGATGCACAAGCGGAGGCAACACTGCGCCGCGCTAATGCCCCAACTCGTAATATCTTGTTGAACAAGCGGCTCCGCTTCACCGGGCCTAGGATCTTCAAGCCAAGCCTGTTTACTGGGTGGCATGTTACTGAAGCTGAACTTGCCGAGCGCGTACCACTGCAATGGGAATACGCTTTTGGCGGTTCAAGCATCTTGCATAACCCTCAATTTCCTGATCGTGCCTCTGAGCCTCATATCATTAATCAGGTTTGCTATAGCAATCCACTGGGCCAGGGATGGGTCGACACTCGTCACTTTGAGCTCGCGAACGCAATTGAGCAGCCGATAGAGGCCTTGCTGGCTCCTCAGATTGAACAAATCAATGACCCCATTACAAAACTTGTAAGTAGCCACCAGCCCGATGGTGATGTCACTGCTAAAGAGATGGCCGAGATATCCAGAGCGCTCACTCACCAGCCAGCAGGGTTTGGAGTAGTCGGGCGCGCTTGGGCGCCACGCCTTGCCCTCGCGGGCACCTATGATGATGAATGGCGGGACACTCGCTGGCCTGGCCTCCCTGCCGACTTTGAGTTTGGCTATTGGAACTGTGCTCCTGCAGATCAGCAAACAGTCTTCTTGAGGCCTGATGTACAGATCGAATTGTTCAACCTGACCTCACATGAAAACGGCCACAACGGTCGCCTGATCGTTGAATTACCAGGTCATCGCCCATTTCTGCTGGCACGGTTTCACAACGGTGCGCTGATTCCCATTCCCTTACTCACTGACACCCTGGTTATCGACACAGACGCAATGAGTTTATCGTTGACTCATCGAATCAGCCTTCCCTCTACCGAACCTATCCGTGCACTGGAAGCCAGGTTCGAGATCGATCCCACAGCCCC
The DNA here is from genome assembly GCF_003935475.1 of Pseudomonas sp. p99-361. Taxonomy (NCBI): domain Bacteria; kingdom Pseudomonadati; phylum Pseudomonadota; class Gammaproteobacteria; order Pseudomonadales; family Pseudomonadaceae; genus Pseudomonas; species Pseudomonas sp. p99-361. The sequence continues at coordinate 172,460 of NZ_RHQO01000001.1, forward strand.
ACTCATAAAACGCGCCCGACCCACAAAACAAACTGAAGGGGAGAGAGGCTGATGGCAACGAATATACTTGCTCGTAAACAAGCAAACTGGAGAGTCGTCAGCATCGCCCCCGATGTTTGTAAAACTCCCATGGGTAGCGCGACCCCGCCTGTTCCCTATCCCGTCACTGCTGAGCTGAAGATAGCAACTGGCGTAGCGAAATCCGTGCGTGTCAACGGCAAACCAATTGTCGTATATGACATGAGCCTCGTACCCAAAACTGATGGGGATCAGGCAGGTGCGGCGAAAGGGATAACCAGCAATACCGTTGGCGGTAAATGTTACCCGCAAGAAAAAAGTAGCACAGTGCGCGCCGAGGGGAAATTGGTCGTCCGCCACAATGATCTATTTTGGATGAATGGGTCGTAGTCATGGACGAACCTTTAGAAATTAAAATCAGTAAGTTCCAACAATACATAAGCGATACGCACAGCATCGCCACCTATCAAGAAGGCAATGCCGTAGTCGTTCAACTCTGGAACGGAAAAATACTAACAACCAGAGAGCACCTGTCTTATGAAGAATATAAAAAATTTCGCGCAGACGTACCAGAATATGGATTGCCCGACTACGCACCGCCGAAAACAACGAAAGATGAGCACATAGGAACAACCCCCAATGGAAACACTGTAGGTCGAGTCATAGGCTCAGTCGACTTTCCCAACAAGAAAAACAGCGACTACAATCCCACTATCGACGAAGAATTAGATCCTGAACTCAACTCTAAAGACAACACACTAAACAATATACAACTGAGTCTTGACTTGTTAAGCATTATCCCTGGGATCGGAACAATTGCTGGGGGCACTAACGCTGCCATCAGCATAGGAAGGGGGAATTACACTGAAGCAATGGCATCTGCCGCAGCAATGATTCCGTTTGCTGGGGGACTCATTAAAGGTGGAGTACTCATTGGGAAAACTGGCGGAAAATTCAGCAAATCAACGGCTAGGTTACGAGATGGAGGGAAAGGCAAGCGTGTTATCGACCCGCGCTGCATACTCCGTCCATATAAAATCAAAGGAAGACCGACATGTCCCCCGCCACTGACCGGCCACCATGTCGTCCCAGACCGTGTTTTTCGATTAGGCTCAAGGACTCGAATTCCTGGTGGGCTTTCCAATAATGATGGGTTAGTGATATGCGTTCAGGGCAAAGATCGGACAGGTGAGCATGGTAGAATTCATCGAATTTACGATCCGGAAGAACAGGCTGTGGGTCTACTCAACTCACCGAGGGGTACCGCCCCACTGCTTACATTAGAAGAAATTGGCGCCAGAGCAGTCAGCAGAGTAACAAAATGCAATGAAGCCAACCTATTAGCGCAGCTTAGAGGCTATCACCAATCCAAAGGGTTGCAGCTTGACTTCATAGGCAGAGCCGACCCATATGGACATATTACTAAAACCATTCCTGTAGAATCAGTTGGCTCAAAATCCAATTCAGGCACAGGACCACTTTAAATGAAAAAAACAAACAATTCCAGCATCACGATGCTGGCCGGGACCGCGATAAGCGAAACCATATATTACATGACTGGCACGCTAGACAATCTAGCCAGCGACATGATTTTCACAAGAATGTTTATTTATGACGATAGTGCGACACCCTCCAATCAATGGTTCCATCACGACCTACCGGGTTGGGCAGTGATATCTACATGTTTAGTTCCTGCGAACCCCACAACTCCCCGGCATGTTTGTTCGCTAAGCGAGCAGGGTGATGTAGAACTCTATAGCTCCGCAGGTATCAGAATAGAAAAAATCAAAGGTGCCGGCCTCAGTCACACAGAGGAGAGCCGAGGCTATATGACTCGCATTAGACATATAGGAGATGCGCTATACGCATGCGGGTATGCCGGGCAGGTATACAAGAGGCAAAAAGAAAAGTGGGAGCGCTTTGATGCCGGAATTAGAGACAAAAGCCCCAGCTCCCTCACTACCATCGCTACTCCCTTAGACTTGATTGACATTCACGGACTGCACCAATCTGATATATACATTGTCGGAAGCGAAGGTTTCATCGCTCACTACAACGGAATGAATTGGTCAATACTCCCCCCCATAACCAGGGCATGCCTGTACGGCATATTTATACAGTCGGAGAGCGAGGTCTGGGTCGCCGGATCAAATGGCACCATTCTAAAAGGGAACGCCATAAATGGCTTTCGAGCAATTTGCCGAAAGACGCTTGACTGCGACTTTTATTCTATAGCAAATTTCGAGGATGAATATTACATTGGCGCAAGCGACGGGTTATACAACATGCGTCACGGCAAAATACTAAAAGTCAATCTGCCCGAGAAAATCATTGAGATTGACTCGATAGAGACAAAGAATGGAACACTTTGGGCATTAGGATCTAAAAAATTAATCAGATACGATGGAACCACCTGGAAATTGATTAATCACATTGACAACAACTGACCTTATCTTTCAAGCCAGTGCAGAGGCATCACTCTGCACTGGCAGGACGTACAAATACCACCATAACTTCACAATACCAAACCACATTACAACATTACTCACTGTAGACGCCCGATTAACAGCATGACCTCACCACTCAAAAGCAGGCTTTATCCACATGGGCTCAGGAGAAACTGCCATGCCAACACCCGCTTACATCAACACTGAAGGCCAGACTCAAGGCAACATCACTGCGGGCGCCCTCACCTCCGACTTAGTCGGCAAAGTGTTTGTCGAAGGCCACGAAGACGAGATCCTAGTGCAGGAGATCAAGCACCAAGTGACCGTACCTACCGATCCATAGAGTGGCCAGCCTGCAGGCCAACGGGTCCACAAACCCTTCATCTTCACCAGCGCGCTGAACAAGGCGACACCGCTGATGTATGAAGCTTTGCCCAGCGGCGAAATGCTGCCGACCGTTGAAGTCAATTGGTATCGCACTTCCGTGGAGGGCAAGCAGGAGCACTTCTTCACCACCAAGCTGGAGGACGCCAGCATCGTCGACATCAACATCACACGGCCTCATGCTCCTACAGGTATTGCATGGCCCTTGCGTCTTGCTTCGTCTATCGCTTCGAGCACAGTGAAAACCTGTATAAGCTGATCATCACGGATCAGCTGCTATCCCTCGGGCTGATCAGCCATGGGGCGCTCAAGACCGACAACGGTGACGAAGGCTTCTTCGACGGCGAAGACGTTATCGACCCCAATACCGTGCTGTATCAATCCAACAGTGGCGGCGATCAGGCCAGGCCTTGCCTGCGGCGCTTTTGCTACAGCGAGCACGTCAGAACCTCGCGACAGGCACAACGCGACTACACCTTCACCAACCCAGCGTATCGCCAGGAACACCGTGCTTCAGGCGCTTTCCTCGAACACCAGTCCAGCGACTACGAGCGCTTCGACTACCCCGGCCGCTACAAGCGCGATGCCGTGGGCAAGCCGTTCACCGAAAACCGTATCACCGCCCTGCGCCATGATGTGCGCATCGCGCAGGAGCAGGGGGATGACGTCAGGCTGCAGCCTGGCCTGAGCTTCACACTCACAGGCCACCCTCACGACGACCTAAATGTGCATTGGCGTGTGAACAGCGTGGTTCACAAGGGCAGCCAGTTCACCAGCCTCCAGGAAGAAGCAGCCGGCGTCGATCAAAGCACTCCGAGGCAAAAACCGCCTCTACGCGATCTCAGCGTTATGTGCCCTGTTCAACAGTCTGGCGCTTTGCTTGATCGCGGCTGTGGCGCTACAGTTGACCAATTGAGTAGGATTTAACGCTCATACTCGTTGTACGGTTAGTTTCGTCCTGGATACGACACCTCCAGATCACGTCGGGGCTGCCTTGAACGGAGGTGCGATGATTAACCGAACAGCGGCGGACTGGCAGCGCCTGCAAGACCTGCCAGCGCTGCTCGAGCAGTTGCCTACCCTCGTTGCAGAACTGGCGTTCCCCTTCTACAGCTTTACCTACAGCAGCCAGAACCATCAGCTCAGCGCAGGCAACCTTCCGCCACAGGGCACGCAATTGGTCCAGGCAGCACTGGACTTGCGGCCAGACACTCGCCAGTACTCGAACATGCCCGTGATGTGGAGCGAAAACGCATTCCAGTCTGCCGCCGGCTCATGGGCGACGGCCTATGCTCTGGGCCTGCGTTACGGCTGGATCCAGCCGCTACACGACGGTAGCGGCCACAGCAGCCTGACGCTGCTGCGCCCTCACGTCAGGCTGTCGATCACCGAGCATTACGAAAAAGCCGCGTGGGTCATGTGGCTGGGTGAGCGCCTGCACCTGGCAGCCGCCCGGGAGGCAGGCCTGGCTGAACGCGAACATGGGCCGGCGTTTAACCCAGCTCAACGAAATCGCTGTAATTGAAAATGTACTTGGAATTTCGTGGCTGACAGAAACGAAAAAAGACGCCTAAGCGTCTATTTTCGATGATTTACAGACCTCAATTGAAACCTGTAAATCCATATTTGGAGCGGGAAACGAGACTCGAACTCGCGACCCCGACCTTGGCAAGGTCGTGCTCTACCAACTGAGCTATTCCCGCGTCGTGATGGGTGCCATTCTAGCGATTTCAAAAACCGCGTCAACCCCTTGATTCAAAAAAACTTTTACTTCTGCTCCGAACCTTCGCGCAGGTGCGGCCAGGCCGCCAGCAGATAGTGCGCCATCGACCACAGTGTGAGCCCCGCCGCCACCAACAGCAGTGCATAGCCGAGGATCACCCAGAAGGTCACCGCTGGCGGGTTGCCCAGCAGGATCACCAGCGCCAGCATCTGCGCTGCGGTTTTCCACTTGCCCAGGTTGGACACGGCCACGTGCGCCCGTGCGCCCAGCTCGGCCATCCACTCGCGCAGTGCCGAAACCACGATTTCACGGCCGATGATCACCGCCGCCGGCAGGGTGAGCCAGAAATTCGCGTGGGTCTGTACCAGCAGCACCAGGGCCACCGCCACCATCAGCTTGTCGGCCACCGGGTCGAGGAAGGCACCGAACGGCGTGCTTTGCTGCAGGCGCCGCGCCAGGTAGCCGTCCAGCCAGTCGGTGGCAGCAGCAACCGCGAACACGCTGCTGGCGGCCATGTAACTCCACTGGTACGGCATGTAGAACAGCAGAATGAAGCACGGGATGAGCAGGACGCGGAGAACGGTGAGCAAGTTTGGAATATTCATCGGTACGACTGGCCGCAAGTTGAGCCGGCATTCTACTCGCTATGCAGGCTGGCATAAATTGATTCGGCCAGCTTTTTGCTGATGCCGGGCGCTTTGGCAATTTCATCGATACTGGCGCGGTTGAGCTCCTGCAGGCCGCCGAAATGTTTCAGCAGGTCGCGGCGGCGCTTTGGCCCTACCCCGGCAACATCTTCCAGGCTGGACACCCGCCGCGCCTTGCCACGCCGGGCGCGATGGCCGGTGATGGCAAAGCGGTGTGCTTCGTCACGGATCTGCTGGATCAGGTGCAAGGCCGCAGAATCGCCCTTGAGGGTGAATTCATGGTGCACGTCGTTCAGGTACAGGGTTTCGAAACCGGCCTTGCGCGTGACGCCCTTGGCGACACCCAGCAGGGTCAGTTCGCTGAAACCCAGCTCCTGCATCACATCGCGGGCCATGTTCAGCTGGCCCTTGCCACCGTCCACCAGCAGCACGTCGGGCAGTTTGCCCTCGCCGTCCTTGATACGCCCATAGCGGCGGGTCAGGGCCTGGTGCATGGCGGCGTAATCGTCGCCAGCGGTGATGCCTTCGATATTGAAGCGGCGGTAGTCGGATTTGATCGGCCCCTCGGGGCCGAACACCACGCAGCTGGCTACGGTGGCTTCGCCACTGGAGTGACTGATGTCGTAGCACTCCAGGCGCTGCGGCACTTCGTCCAGGCCCAGGACCTCGGCCAGGGCCTCGAAGCGGGCCGCCATGTGCTGACGGTTGGCCAGCCGAGCGTTGAGCGCCTGCTCGGCGTTGGTCACGGCCAGTTGCTGCCATCGGGCACGGGTGCCCCTTACCCGATGGCTGATGGTCAGCTCGCGCCCACGCAACGTGTGCAGGGCCTCGGTAATGGCGGCGAAGTCTTCGTGCACAACGTTGACGATCAACTCGCCTGGCAATTCGCGCTCTGCATTGCCCAGGTAGTACTGGGAAAGAAAAGCGGCCATGACCTCGGCCAGGTCTTCCTCGATGCCCACCTGCGGGAAGAAGTTCTTGCTGCCCAGTACCCGCCCACCGCGCACGCTGATCAGGTGCACGCAGGCGCCACCCGGGTTGACGAAGGCAGCGATGACATCGACATCACCTGTGCCACCTTCGATGTACTGCTGGTCCTGCACGCGGCGCAGCAGGCTGATCTGGTCGCGCAGTTCGGCGGCCTTTTCGAAATCGAGGGCCATGGCGGCTTTCTCCATTTCGGCATTCAATTCATTGCCCAACTGCTGGCTGCGCCCTTCCAGAAACATCACCGAATGGCGCACGTCCTCGGCATATTCCTGAGGGCTTACCAAGTCGGTGCACGGCCCTTTGCAGCGCTTGATCTGGTACTGCAGGCAGGGCCGGGTGCGGTTGGCGTAATAGCTGTCTTCGCACTGGCGCACGGAAAAGGCCTTCTGCAACAGGCTGAGGCTTTCACGTATGGCGCCGGCGCTGGGGTATGGGCCGAAGTAACGGCCCTTGGCCTTTTTCGCGCCCCGATGAATACCCAGGCGGGGAAACTCCCCGTCAGACAAGAACACGTAGGGGTAGGACTTATCGTCGCGCAGCAGGATGTTGTAGGGCGGCCGCCATTCCTTGATCAGGTTCTGCTCCAGCAGCAACGCCTCGGTTTCATTGGCGGTGATGGTGGTCTCGACCTGGGCGATGCGCGCAACCAGCGCGGCGGTCTTGGGGGCCAGGCCGGTCTTGCGGAAATAGCTGGCCAGGCGCTTTTTCAGGTTCTTGGCCTTGCCCACATACAGCAGGCGGGCGTCGACGTCGAACATCCGATAAACGCCGGGGCGACCACTGCAGGTCGCCAGGAATGCGCTGGCATCAAAAACTTGGGACATGAGGTTTACAGGCTTGCGTCAACCATACCGTGGCGAACGGCCAGCAAGGTCAATTCGACGTCGCTGGTGACCGAGAGTTTTTCAAAGATCCGATAACGGTAAGTATTGACGGTCTTGGGCGAGAGGCACAACTTGTCGGAGATGATCTGCACTTTCTGGCAACCGACGATCATCAGGGCAATCTGGATTTCCCGCTCGGACAAGGCGTCGAACGGCGAGCCTTGTGGCTGGAACGGCTTGAGCGCCAGCTGCTGGGCGATCTGCGGGCTGATGTAGCGCTGGCCGGCAAATGCCAAGCGGATGGCCTGGACCATTTCATCGAGCCCTGCGCCCTTGGTCAGGTAACCGGCAGCGCCGGCCTGCAGCAAGCGCGTGGGGAACGGGTCTTCCTCGCACACGGTGACTGCAACCACTTTGATGTCCGGGTGGCTGCGCAACAGTTTGCGAGTGGCTTCCAGGCCGCCGATGCCGGGCATTTTCACGTCCATCAGCACCACGTCTGGCTTCAGCTCACGGGCCAGCTTGAGCGCCGACTCGCCCGAGTCCCCCTCACCCACCACCTGCAGGCCGTCAATGTCGGCCAACATGCGCGTAATACCGGTTCGTACCAGATCGTGATCATCGACGACTAAGACCCTAATCAAGCACACACCTCATCAGCAGGGCGATTGGATCCCGCCACCTTAACAAAATTTTTCACAGTGGGCCTAACGCATTACTTCCGTCAGAAACGTCCGACGCTCAGCTGTGAGAATCCATACTGTTTACCGGGGTTTAACATGACCCGTCAAGCGCGCCAGCAGGTGGGCAACGCGCCGGCTGATCGTCGATATGGATCCTTGATGCCTACGCCGTTCGCGCTGGACACGCAAGCGACTGGCGATCACTCGATAGCGCGCTGCATACGCAGGAAGCAATCGTCTTCGCCCATCTCGATAAACCCATGGCGCTGGTAAAGGCGGCGTGCCGGATTGCTGCGAAACACCATCAGCCTGAGCAGCGGCAACTGCCGCTGCTTGGCCCACAGTGCCAACTGCTCCAGCACCCAACTGCCAACACCGCGCCCGCGGTGCTCGGGGAGCAAATGCAACTCGCGGATGAACAGGGCCTGGCGGTCCTGGCTGAGGCCGCAGTAACCCAGCACCGCGGTGCCATCTGCCACCAGCCACTGCTCGCGCCAGCCCCAGGCCTGGTCGAAGGCGTCTTCCACCCAAAGCAGACCGTATTGGCCGTAATAAGGCAGCATGGCGCGGCGAGTCAGGTCGCGGGCGAAGGTGCAGTGGCTGATAGTGGCAGGGATCAGTTGCAGGCCCATGTCAATCAACGCTCACGGTCGCGGTTGACGTTGTGCCCGGGGCTGGCCAGCAGGGCAGCCCCGGGCACCGATGCACGGAGGCGATCAGTAGGTTCGCCAGGTTGGCGAGGGGCGGGGTCAGGCCTCAGGCTGCTCGCCAGCAGGCTCGGCGGCAGGGGCGGCAGCTTGTGCCTTGGCCTTCGCCCGGTTACGGCGTTCCTGGCTGCGGTGCCGCGCAGCCTGCTGCTTGGCATGCAGTGCCTGTGCAGCAGTCACGGTACCCGCTGCTTGGCCACTGAGGTCCAGGCGCGGTGCATTTTCGACCATGCTGGCCCAGTACCGGGCGCCGCGGCACCAGGTGGAAATACCCAGCTTCAGCTGTTCACGGGTAAGCCCAAGCAGCTCCAGGTGTTGCTCGGCATCCTTGAAGATACCTTCTTTGAGCGGCACCTTGGGGGCCGGGTTGACCGGGAAGGCCAGGGGAAAATGCTTCTGCAAAGGCCAGATCGCAGCGACCGCCGGATCCTGTTCGCGCGGCTTCGCCTGCGGGGACGGCTTGCGCTTTGGCTGTTTCGCGCTTTCGGCCTTTACCTGCTGTTTCTCCGCCCGCAGGCGGTCGCGTAGCTCTGCTAGTTGTTCAAAACCCATCGTTCAATTCACTGCTTGTGGTTGATTGCGGGGTGCAAGGATAACCCATGCAGCCACCCCAGTGTTTGCAGGTCATCTTTCCATCAGCTGAATACCCACAACACCCGCGTTGGTTTGCCGGTCAGGTTGGCATAACGAAAGCTGGCATGTGGCTGCAGCTGGAAACTGTCATTGGCGCGCAGGGTAACGGGCTCACCGCCGTCGAGCCACACGGTCAATTCGCCTTCGAGCACGAAACACCCCTGCTCTGAACTGTCGTCCAGGTACTCCTCGCCACTGCTCGCCCCAGGTTCAAGGTGGCTGTCGAGCATGGAGAAGGCGCCACTGATGCTGGGGGATGCCAGCACGTCGGTGATGCCACCGGCCAGGTGCAAGGTGCGGCGCTCGTGCGGGCGGGTAACCCAGCCGAGCTCGCGGGGCTTGGCCAGCTTGTAGAAGTAGGCAGTCGACACACCGAGCTCTTCGCTGATGGCCGTCAGGTCGGCGACGGTCGGGCGCGAAACACCGCGCTCAACCTGGGACAGGAACCCCACCGAGCGGCCGATACGCTGGGCCAGCTCGCCAAGGGTCAGGCCCTTGAACTTACGCAGGTCGCGAATCAGTACTGCCAGGCCTTCGATTTCTTCGTGCACTTTCATAGTTGAATCGCGACGTTCGGACGGAAAAACAATGCCCTGAAAAGTACAGGATTCAACCTGCAAAGCAAAATGCTTCCAGGCCTTGCGCGCGCCAGCCAGGCAAACCGGGGCCGCTTTGCAGCCCCGCTGAGGCTACCTGCCGCTCAGCGAACAGCCTCATACGTGAGGTCGAGGCATTTGCGCGCCTTTGCCACCAGCTCGTCGATCTCGGCAAGGCTGATCACCAAAGGCGGCGCGATGATCATGGTGTCGCCCACCGCGCGCATGATCAGGCCGTTGTCGAAGCAGTGCTGGCGGCAGATCATGCCCACGCCGTTGCCTGGGTAGCGGGTGCGGCTGGCCTTGTCTTTTACCAGCTCGATCGCGCCCAGCATGCCCAGGCCGCGCACCTCACCGACCAACGGGTGGTCGGCCAGCTCACGCAGGCGCTGCTGCAGGTAAGGCGCAGTCTTATCCTGCACCTGCGTGATGATCTGCTCGTCGCGCAGGATGCGCAGGTTCTCCAGCGCCACCGCCGCGGCCACCGGGTGGCCGGAATAGGTAAAGCCGTGGTTGAAATCGCCACCTTCGCTGACGACCCGCGCCACCTCGTCACGCACGATCACACCGCCCATCGGTATGTAGCCCGAAGTCAGGCCCTTGGCGATGGTCATCAGGTCGGGCTCAAGGTCATAGTAGTCAGTACCGAACCACTGCCCGGTGCGGCCAAAGCCGCAGATCACTTCATCGGCCACGAACAGGATGTCGTACTTGGCAAGGATCTGCTTGACCTTCGGCCAGTAAGTGTCCGGCGCAATGATCACGCCCCCGGCACCCTGGATCGGCTCGGCGATGAAGGCTGCGACGTTGTTTTCGCCCACCTCCAGAATCTTGCGCTCCAGTTGCTCGGCGGCCCACACGCCGAAGTCGGCCTCGGTCATGTCGCCGCCTTCGCCGAACCAGTACGGCTGCGGGATATGCACGATATCCGGGATCACCCCGCCCTGCTGGTGCATGCCGCTCATGCCCCCCAGGGCAGCGCCTGCCACGGTAGAGCCGTGGTAGCCGTTGATGCGGCCGATGATCACCTTCTTGTCGGGCTGGCCTTTCAGCGCCCAGTAGTGGCGCACCATGCGCAGCACGGTGTCATTGCCTTCGGAACCGGAGCCGGTGAAGAACACATGGTTCATGCCGGCCGGGGCCAGGTCGGCGATCGCCTTGGCCAGCTCCAGCGCCGGTGGATGCGCGGTCTGGAAGAACAGGTTGTAGTACGGCAGCTGCTTCATCTGCCGGCTGGCGACCTCGGCCAGCTCATCGCGGCCATAGCCGACCGCCACGCACCACAGGCCAGCCATGGCATCGAGGATCTTGTTGCCCTCGCTATCCCACAGGTATACGCCCTTGGCCTGGGTGATGATGCGCGGGCCTTTCTCGGCCAACTGTTTAACATCGCTGAACGGCGCCAGGTGGTGGTCGCGGCTAAGCGCTTGCCAGGCCTGGGTCTGCGAATTCTGTGCACTCATTGTCTTCACTCCGTCAGGTCGCGCAGGCGCGCTGCGCGGTGGGTTGCTTGCGGTTCTGGCGCAGCAGCGAGCGCTGGCGGCATGCCGCGCCAAACGCCTGGAACAGGGTCAGGTACTGCGGGTTGTCCATGACCTGGTACTCGGGGTGCCATTGCACGGCCAGGCTGAAGCCCTGGCCGTTGTCCAGCGAGATCGCCTCCACCAGGCCGTCAGGCGCCAGCGCCTCCACCCTCAGCCCAGGCGCCAGTGCATCGATGCCCTGGCCGTGGATGGAGTTGACCTCGAACACTGCCGGCAAGCCCAGGCGTTCGAGCAAACCACCTGGCTGCACATGCATGGTGTGGCGCGGGCCGTATTGCTTGGCAATTGGCTCGCCCGCGCCTTCGCGGTGGTCCATGAATGCGCCAGCCTCATGCACGTTCTGGTGCAGGGTGCCGCCCAGTGCCACGTTCATTTCCTGAAAACCACGGCAGATGCCCAGCACCGGCACGCCGGCGGCGATCGCCGCGCGCATCAGCGGTAACGTGGTGGCGTCCCGCAGCGGGTCATGCTGGGTGCCCTCGGCACTGGCCGCGCCGTGGTAGTGAAACGGCTCGATATTGGACGGCGAACCGGTAAAGATCAGTCCGTCTACCACCTCGAGGATGTCGGCGCTGTCGAGCAGCTCGCCCAGGCTGGGTATCACGATGGGCAGGCCGCACGCCGCCTTGGCTGCTGCACGTGCATACTTCTCGGCAATGGTCTGGGTGGCATGCTGCCCGCTCATGGTGGTGCAAGCGGTGATGCCGATCACGGGCACACGTGGCATAGCGTCCTCCGGCAATGGGTATTGCGCGTGGTTTAGGTTGGCAAGGGATGGGGGCGAACCGCAGGCGCTACAGGAACCAGCGATACTCGCGGGCATCGATGTGGCGCATGAAGTCCAGTTGCTCCTGGTACTTGTTTTCGCAGTAGACCATCACGAACTCGCTGCCCAGGCCTTGCTCCAGCACCGGGTGATGGCGCATGGCGGCCAGGCCGCTGAGCGGGTCCTTGGGGAAGTCGATGCCGCTCTGGCGGTCGTCGTTCAGCGGGGCGATGGGCTCGACGCCCCGCTCCAGGCCGTACTCCATGCCGGTGAGAATGGCCGCGAGCACCAGGTACGGGTTGGCATCTGCGCCTGCCAGGCGGTGCTCGATGCGCAGGTTGCGCGGGTCGGATTCGGGGATGCGAATGCACGCATCACGGTCTTCGAAGCCCCAGCTGGCCTTGCTCGCGGCGTTGACCATGGCACCGTAACGGCGGTAGGCGTTGTGGTTGGGGGCAAAAATCGGCATACAGTGCGGCAGCAGTTCCAGGCACCCCGCCACCGCATGGCGCAGCTTGCGCTGTTCGGCAGCGGCAAGCAGGTTGTTGCCGTCGTTGTCGTACAGGCTGACGTGCACGTGCATGCCGCTGCCTGGCGCATCCAGGTAGGGCTTGCTCATGAAGCTGGCACGGTAGCCGTGCTTCAGGGCAATGCCCCGGGTACTGCGGCAGAACAGTGCCGACCAGTCAGCCGCGGCAAGGGCATCGTCGCTGTGCGAGAAGTTGATTTCGAACTGGCCTGGGCCCAGCTCGGCAGTGATCACGTTCGCCGGCACGCCTTGCTCATTGGCGCCATCGACCATTTCATGCAACACCGAGGAAAAGCGCGAGAGGCGCTCGATGTGCATGTTCGGCTGGTCGTCTGCGTCGCCGCTGGCAGTGTCACGCGGGTAACAGGGCAAGCCGTTGTCCAGCGCGCGATCGAACAGGTAAAACTCCAGCTCGAACGCCACCACCGGGCGTATGCCACGCCTGGTAAGGCGCTGCAGCACGCGGGCCAGCACTTCCCGTGGCTCGAACTCGATCGGCCTGGCGGTGCCGTCGGAGGTGATCAGCATCTGGGCGATCGGCTCTTTTTCCCAGCGCACCGGCTTCAGCGTACCTGGCACCAGCCGCCGTACGGCATCCGGGTCGCCGTCGGCAAAGCAGTAGTCACCTATGGGGTAAAGGCCGCCCTGGGTACCCAGCAGCACGCAATTCTGCGGCAGCTTCAACGGTGCCCCAGCTGCAACCTTTTCCAGCATGTCGATGGGGTAGCGCTTGCCGTAGAAATGCCCGGGAATGTCCAGCGCAATCAGGTCGACATAACGTATGGCCGGGTGCTGCGCCCGAAACGCACGCACTTCAAGCAGCAGATCCGCAGAGGGGGCACTCATGTTCTTGTCCTTGTGAGGTGAACCAACTCAAGTGAAGACTCGCCCTTGAATGCCGCCAGCGTTTGCAAGGGCTTCAACCTCTGGCACGCCTTCAATAGCCTGGGCGCTCGTGAAATTTTCGCAGATATTTTTCATGAAAAAATACATTAAAAATTTCACGCGTCAAGATCATCTGCGTGCCGCCGGTCTGCGTCTGCGCGACTTGGCCCCTGCCAAGCGCAACAAGCCAGTAGCTTAACTACTGGCTCTGAGAAGCTTGACTGTCTCACTTGCCACCCTAGGGGGCTGCTATGGTGGAAGCACTTACGCAATCAAATGAACGCCAACCTGGGAGGCAGCATGACAGTAGACAAAGTTGCAATTATCACGGCTGGTGGCAGCGGCATGGGTGCCGCCGCAGCTCGGCGCCTGGCCGCGGATGGTTTTAACGTGGGCATCCTTTCTTCATCGGGCAAGGGCGAGGCCCTGGCGGCCGAGCTTGGCGGCATCGGCGTTACCGGTAGCAACCAGTCGGTTGAAGACCTGCAGCGCCTGGTAGACGCTGTGGTCGGCAAATGGGGCCGCATCGATGTGCTGGTCAACAGCGCGGGGCACGGCCCACGTGCGCCCATCCTGGAGATCAGCGACGAGGACTGGCACAAAGGCATGGACACTTACCTGCTCAATGTCATTCGCCCGACACGCCTGGTGACGCCCTATATGCAGCGGCAAAAGGGTGGCGTGATCATCAACATCTCTACCGCCTGGGCATTCGAGCCGAGCGACCTGTTCCCCACTTCCGCGGTGTTCCGCTCGGGGCTGGCGGCCTTCAGCAAGATCTTCGCCGACACCTACGCCGCCGATAACGTGCGCATCAACAACGTGCTGCCCGGCTGGATAGACAGCTTGCCGGCCACAGAGCAACGCCGCGACAGCGTACCGCTCAAGCGTTACGGCACCCCCGAAGAAATTGCCGCCACCATCGCGTTCCTTGCCAGCGAGGGTGCTGCCTACATGACTGGGCAGAACATCAAGGTCGACGGCGGCCTGACGCGTAGCGTGTGAGGCTGCTGACGAGGTAAGCGCGCCTCGTCACTTGCCGGCGATCGATGGATTTGCCACGCAACGTTGGGCGTCCAAGTAACGCGAGTGCTTCAGCCACGCCTGCTGCGGGTAGTAGGCGAACACGTAGCTGCCGCGTTGCAGCGTGTGGATCAATTTCTCGGCAATCGCCGGGCGCACGGCAGGGCAACCCTGGCTGCGCCCGAGGCGGCCGAGGCTAGGCACCACGCTGGGGTCGGCGTACGCTGCGGCGTGCATGACGATCGCCCGCGCCATGCTGTTGTCATTGAACCCTGGCTCCAGCCCCTGCAGGCGCAACGAGCGCCCATGCTTGCCATTGTAGGCCTGGCCGGTTTGATAAAGGCCGACGGAGGACTGGTAACTGTTCGGCGCGTTGGAAAACGCGTTCGGCAGATCGGCGCCGCTGTTCTTGCCATGGGTGACCCACTCTTCGAACAACAGCTGCCTGGCGCGCAGGTCGAACACCCACAAGCGCTTGTCACGCGAGGCCCTGGAATAATCGATAACGGTCAGCAATTTGTCCCCTCCCCCCTGGCTCGCACAGTGATAGGCGGTAAGCGCCAGGGCCAAGGTCGCCAGACTGGCGGCGGGTGCCAACCGCTGCAGCTCGGCAGCACTGGGCAGCGACTGCGCCTGAGCGCTGTGCCAAGCACCGAGAATGAACAGGCCGGCAATGGCCATCGCAAGCCGCACAGCGCGGCGCACTGAGGTGAACATCGATACGGATCCCTGTTGGAAAACGGGCCTGTCCAGCCGTTGCTTGCAGCCAAATGCGGCTACTGTGTTCGCTTTCAGGCCATTTGCCGATCATTTGCTGACCAATGGCCTGAGTGTATCTGCGTTGTTCACAGCAAGCGCCTCGGCTTGGCGCGCGGGGTAACAAATGCGCACCTGAAATGTGCACAAAATTCCCAACTCAAATACGCGCCCGCTAGGCAATGATCGGCTAGAGACCGGCAACCCGCTGTAATTACCTGCGCCTGACCGATTGGTACGAATCTTGTTTGTATACAAATCCAAAAACAAAAGTACACAACCATCATGGAGTCCCGATGGCGTCGATTTCGCGTTCCGATGTTAGCCAGCTTGATGCACGCCCCACCGCCACGGCCGACCCCGGCCAGGTCACATTGAGCCCGCGCCTGTACAGTGCCGACCTGGCCCCGACCCGTGCCGCCAAGCGCACCTGGGGTCGCTACAGCCTGTTCGCGCTGTGGACCAACGACGTGCACAACATGGCCAACTACTCGTTCGCCATCGGGCTGTTCGCCCTGGGCATGAGCGGGGCGCAGATCCTGGCCGCCTTCGCCCTCGGTGCCTTGGTGATCTACGGCTTGATGAACCTTTCCGGCTACATGGGTCAGAAAACCGGCCTGCCCTACCCGGTCATGTGCCGCATCAGCTTCGGCATCCATGGTGCCCAGATTCCGGCACTGATCCGCGCGGTGATCGCCATTGCCTGGTTCGGCATCCAGACCTACCTGGCTTCGGTGGTGCTGCGTGTACTGCTCACCGCCATCGCCCCAGACCTCAAGGCCTACGACCAGAACAGCATCCTCGGGCTGTCGAGCCTGGGCTGGGTCACCTTCCTCGGCATCTGGTGCGTGCAGGTGGCGATCTTCGCCTACGGCATGGAAATGGTGCGCCGCTTCGAGTCGTTGGCCGGGCCGATCATTCTGGTCGCCTTCGCCAGCCTGGCCGGCTGGATGTACTGGCGCAGCGGCTTGTCGATCGCCTGGTCCAGCGGCAATGCCCCGACCGGTTCGGCCATGTGGCTGAAAGTGCTCGGCGCTGCTGCGCTGTGGGTCTCGCTGTACGGCACCATGATTCTCAACTTCTGTGACTTTACGCGCAATTGCCCGGACCGGCGCACCATCAGCGTAGGCAACTTCTGGGGCCTGCCGGTGAACATGCTTGGCTTTGCCCTGATTGCGGTGGTACTGGCCGGTGCGCAGTTCAGCATCGATGGCCAGCTGGTGCAGAGCCCGACCGAAATCGTCGCGGCCATCCCCAACACCGCCGGCCTGGTATTGGCTTGCCTGGCTTTCCTGATCGTGACCGTGGCAGTGAACATCATGGCCAACT
The DNA here is from genome assembly GCF_003935475.1 of Pseudomonas sp. p99-361. Lineage (NCBI taxonomy): Bacteria > Pseudomonadati > Pseudomonadota > Gammaproteobacteria > Pseudomonadales > Pseudomonadaceae > Pseudomonas > Pseudomonas sp. p99-361. The sequence continues at coordinate 188,944 of NZ_RHQO01000001.1, forward strand.
TCGTCGCCCCGGCCTACGTGCTGACCAACCTGGCACCCAACCTGCTGAACTTCCGCCGCGCAGGCTTGCTCAGTGCCGCCATTGCGGTCGTGATCCTGCCCTGGCACCTCTACAACAGCCCCTCAGTGATCGTGTACTTCCTCGGTGGCCTGGGCGCCCTGCTCGGCCCGCTGTACGGCATCATCGTCACCGACTACTACCTGGTACGCCGCAGCCGGGTGAACCTGCCGCAGCTGTACAGCGAAAGCAGGCAGGCGGCCTACCACTACAGCGGCGGGGTCAACCTGCGTGCCGTTGCGGCATTCGTGCCGGCGGCACTGATCGCCATCGTGCTGGCGCTGGTGCCAGCCTTCGACACCTTGTCGCAGTTCTCCTGGTTCTTCGGCGCCGGCCTGGGTGGGCTGATCCACTACGCCCTCGCCAACCGCAACGCCAGCTACCTCGCGGTGAGCGGCGAGAGCATTGCGGTGGATAGCGCGCATCACTGACCGGGGCACGATCAGCCGACTGATGAGGGCCAGTGATGCTGGCCCTTAGCCCGCACGGATGCACGCGTGTAAAGAGGTCTGTACCTCCACTACGCGCCCCTGGCATCTTCCTGGCGCACATGCCCCGCGACCCGCCTGGCCCGCACGGCCACCCACGTAACCGCGCCAGACGACACCACCCTACTCCCGGGCTTTGGTTGCCCGCTGCCGGCCGGCCATTTGCAGGCAACTATTTTTTTGTCCCCGTGCATCCAATAGACCCCGTGGTGGGTATTGCTGATGGGTGGACCATCACCGCCCAGCCAAATGACCTGTCAGGAGCATTACCATGAGCCATACATACTCCGCTTGCCTGCTCGCCTGCAGCCTTGCCCTGGCGCTGCAGACCGCCCACGCGCAAACCGCCGTGCCCACAGCAGTCCAGGTGCCCGAGGGGCATCGCGTTATGCTGGAGACCGTCGGGGTCGGCGAGATCACCTATGAGTGCCGCGACAAAGCCGATGCGGCCGGCCAGACCGAATGGACCTTCGTTGGGCCCAAGGCCGTGCTCAATGACCGTAGCGGCAAACAAGTGGGCGACTACTTTGGTCCTCCCGCCACCTGGCAAGCGAAGGATGGCTCGAAAGTCACCGGCAACCAGTTGGCGCTGGCCCCGGCAGACAAAGGCGCCATTCCTTATCAACTGGTCAAGGCCAACCCGGCCGAAGGTAAAGGCGCCATGCAAGGGGTCAGCTACATCCAGCGCCTGGCCACCCGCGGCGGCGTGGCCCCTACCAGCGACTGCACGGCCCAGAACAAGGGGGCCAGGCAGGTCGTCCAGTACCAGGCCGACTATGTGTTCTGGACAGCCAGGTAACGCGCGCCGGCGCCAACATCCAGCAGCGGATGATCTAAGCTCGATGGCAAGCCCCCGGCTGGATGGCCGGGGTACCTCGCCAGACACAAGGAAGCCGTACACCTTGAATTCGCCTGTCACCCCATTCGACTTCCACCACTGCCTGGAGGCCTGCGCACAGGGTGACCGGCGAGCCCTGCAAGCGCTGTACGATCACGAAGGGCCACGCCTGCTGGGCGTAGCCCGGCGTATCGCGCGTGACAACGCCACGGCCGAAGACATCGTCCACGATGCGTTCATTCGCATCTGGACTGGCGCTGCCAGCTACGACCCCGCGCGCGGCTCGGCCCGCGGCTGGATCTACAGCATCACACGCCATCTGGCATTGAATTCGATACGCGATACTCGGCGTGAAACTGTTTTGGACGACGCCGACATGGCTGCCGTGCCCACCTTGCCGGGCAGGCTGGATGACCTGGCCCTGTGGTCAGGCTCGGCAAAGATTTACCGTTGCCTGGAACAATTGCAGCCCGGCCCGCAGCACTGCATCCTGCATGCTTATGTGGACGGCTGCAGCCACGCCGAAATCGCCACTCTGCTGGGCGCCCCCCTTGGCACCGTCAAGGCTTGGATCAAGCGCAGCCTGAAAGCACTGCGGGAGTGCCTGGAATGAAGCCGGAGACTGAGGAAGCGCTGGACACCCTCGCCGGCGAGTTCGTATTGGGCACCTTGCCGCCGGAGCAACACACGGCAGTGGCTGAGCGCCTGCGTACCGACTCAGCCCTGCGCGCCGCAGTGGATGCCTGGGAGTCGCGCCTGCTGGAACTGGCCGCGCTGGCCGCGCCGCAGGCACCGAGCCTGCGCCTGTGGGGCCGTATTCAGCGCAGCCTGAACGAGCTGGAGCCCCCGGCAAGCGAGCGGCGAGCCAAGTGGTGGCAACGCCTGGGCCTGTGGCAAGCACTGACGGCCGCCGGGTTGGCGGCCAGTGTATTGCTGGCGTTCACCTTGCTGACAACGCCCCCACCCGCGACGCAATTCGTGGTGGTGCTGGTGGCACCGAGCAGCCAGGCCCCGGGTTGGGTGGTGCAGACCAGCGACAGCCGCACCATCGAGCTTCTCCCGCTCGGCAAGGATGCGCTCCCTGAAGGCATGGCCTTGCAGTTCTGGACCAAGGGTCCGCAGTGGGGGGCGCCAGTATCACTGGGCCTGGTCAAACCCGGCGAACCCTACAGGGTCCCCTTGCAGAGCCTGCCACCGCTGGAAGCCGACCAGTTGTTCGAGCTGACACTGGAGAAAGCCGGCGGCTCGCCTACCGGTCTGCCAACGGGGCCGGTCAAGTTCATAGGCCGAGCGGTGAAAGTGATTTGACCCCTTTGCGTGCCGGCCGGCGAGAGACAGAAACGGTACGACACAGAAAGCCTGGGAATCATGGGCCGTAGCGAGTTAAATGGTGGCCCTTGCTCGATTGCCGTAGCCGGCAGCGCTGGCCGGCCCGGGTAAGCGCAAGTGATGCCCCCAATCAACCGCAGTCTCATGAAAAGGAAGTCGCGCCAATGGAAGTACGTTGCACCTCACTGGAAGAAGTCCGCCACGGGATTGATGCAATCGACCGCAGCCTGGTTTCGCTTCTCGCCCAACGTGGCCGGCTCGTGACGCAAGCGGCCGCCTTCAAGAATACGACCGATGACGTGCGTGCGCCTGCGCGGGTCGAGCAGGTGATGATGATCGCGGCCTTCATCAATGAAGAACTGACCACCCACGCGAAGCTGGCCACTGCACCTTCGGCGTCTTGAAAAGGCATGCAAGGCGGCCGATGATCAGTCACCGGTTCGAGGCCAGAGCACGGCCTGCGCCACGATCACATCGCTGCCATTGAAGGTGACTGCAGGTGAGCCATGTAACTGGTACCCCAGTTCCAAGGCCTCGCTGACCCGCTGGCAGAAGGCGGCGTTGTCGGGACCGGTCAGCACGCGGTAAATGGGCAGATCATTGGGGGGTTGGCTCATCGCTTTCTTCCTTGGTTCACGCGGGGCGCGTTGTGGCTGTTGATCCTGCTGGTGAGTCGGTAACCGTTGCATCGATCATCGGTGCTCTACTGTATGCGGGCCAACAGGGCTTGGCTACCGGTGGATCGCGCCAGCGTTTTAGCCTTCCTGGTCGAGGCGCGTTACCGGGGCAGCCCCCCGATAGCCCTCGCCTCTTTCAACTCGGCGTACCGTCGCTTCGCCCAGGCCATCGCGACGTGTTTGCAGGCGAACACCCGGCTCTCTTGGTAGACTGTCGCCTTGTCGCGATCAGTGCGGGACTGGACGGGGTAGCGGGTGCTGCCATCGACCCTTTTCCACGATTGGTACATGTCGTATGTCGGTTGGTACTTTGTACCAAACGCCTGGGTAAAAACGCCTCAAACCCCGAAACCGGTACAGAACACGTTGAACGAAATGACTGCAACATCAGGCTCCCAGCCACAAACCACGCGCCCTGAGCCGTCACGCCGCTTCAGCGTTGCCCCCATGATGGATTGGGCATACGTTTACTCGAGCCCTTGATGCAAAAGGCCCTCAAGCCTAACGATACTGATTCGTACCAATTTTGTACCAACGCGTCCGCCCATCTCATTTTAAGTTACCTCGGCCTGGTGCTATGCGGAGCGACTGCTAGGCTGCAGTCAGCCCGCCATTAGCATCACTCGCTCAGCTTCCTAGTCATCAAGGGGCTTCCGGTTAGCGACAGTATCGACCACATCCTTGACAGTCATGACTTTACTGGAAAAGCGCGCCCAAAGAGAGCTAAGCGTCAACCAAAATGATACAGCAGCACAACACATGAATGCGTAGCGCCAGTACACACCGTCGACTTTCAAAAACTCTTTAAAATCCGCTGTAAGCAATGCAGCCACTAGAGAGATAAAAACTCCGAGCGGTGCCACCCAATCTCTGCTTTTCAAGATCCTTTGATGGTGACTAATAATTATTAACCGCAGCTTATCCTCTGTCACATTAATTAGATGCGTATCTGTATTCTGAGATACGCCACTAAAATTCATCTGAATTTTGCTTGCATCCCCAGAAGCACCATCACTTCCAACACGAAACACAGGCTCTTCTTTTTTCATTTGGCGTCATTCCACCAGAATTGCAAGGTGAGCCTGTTGACCTGACCGATCAAGTAGTTACCCATCATCATCTCAACTACACCTTCATCATTGACCTGTGCCAGAGGATATGGCTCAATCAATGCCGTCCCAAGCGACTGATTCCAGTTATGCAGTGTCATCAGCGATTTCGCGCCGACGGGTTTAAATGTTACATTTTGACCTTCGCCCCCATTCTCAAAAGCAACAACCAACTGTAGTGTCGTGGGATTCCGCGTGTAATCCGGCCCGATTACCAAATCCACCTCACACTGCGTATTTGCAGGAATCAAAACGTCATAAGTGCACATCAACTTACGACCACCAAGACGTACATTTGAATTCATTATCTCTCCTAAAAAGCACAAAGAACTTGAGGAATACGTATTCGCCTACAAACCAGCGACAGGATTATATCCTTTCACATCCAAATTGTGCTAAGACAGCAACAGAAAAAGGCGCCCTAGACCCAAGGCCTCAGGATTTGGGCGCCTTTTTCAGCCTGCCTTGACATGGCACGGGCATAGATCGGTCATACTTGGCGTGCATTTTGCGCATTTGTTGCCACAAGGATGACCTGAGCTCGCGCACCGAGGGCGAGCCCATCACGCACTACAGTACCTCGACCAAGGATAGGGATTTGAACCCGCCCGATGATCTCAATGGGGCTCCTTAGGCCAGCAAAAACGGCTACTCTGACGTTACCGGAGGGCCTACATAGCCCTGATACGCCCCAGTATTTGCCCTAAATTTGCCCTAAGAATTCTCATTCTTGGAGATGCGTATGGACGACCAAGCCGCGACCACAGCAGACACCCTTGAGCTCTTGCATCTGAACCAGATCGCTATTAGGGCTGCTTTAGAGGAGCTCTCGCTATGGGTGAGCCACCGGGGCTCAGTCCACATACATGAAAACGTCATGGCTGCCTTAGGAGCCCTCGATATCCACGCTGAGGCGATCTCATACGGGCTAAAACGCCTGCGGGCTTGAGCGATCCGTGAGCTAGCCGCACCTTAGAGAGCGCATCTGACAAAAACCACAGGTGATCAGCGCTGATGATGAATGGGACCGATCTTCTAGGGGGCCCTCACTTCAAACGCTGCGGCTTGCTTCATCGAGACCGGTACCGATTCCGAACCATGCACCTGAACCTTCTCGCATGCTGATCACCAGAACAGTGAAAGCAGCCAGCCTGGGAACCGTCAGCTCCATGCTTCTTGTTTCTTGTCTATAAAATTTGGTAAAAGGTTAGGTAGCTCAAAATCCTCGGCTACCGCCGAAATCAGGAAGAAAACATGTCCAGCGCACCTCAAACATATACAGTATCTGATTTTATTGAATGGAATTCGAAAAAACAGCTTAATTTAGCCCCTGACTTTCAGCGTGGCGCGGTATGGACGCCGAGCGCAAAAGTTTTCTTGATTGATACCATCCTAAACGACCTACCCATACCTCAAGTTTTCTTCAGAACAAAGATCGACGCCGCTACGCAAACAATGACGAGAGAAGTGGTTGATGGCCAACAGCGACTGAGAACCATCCTTGAGTTTGCCGCAGGGAAATTGAAACTCACATCAAAATCTCCAAAATACAAGGGGAAAACATATAGCGAACTAGATATCGAAGATAAAGAGGCGTTCCTATCTTATAAGATCCCATGCGTACAACTAATAAACGCTGACAATTCGATGGTGCTAGAAATCTTCGCCAGACTCAACTCATACAGCGTAAAAGTAACCCCTGCAGAGCTCAGACATGCAGAGTACAGCGAGCCAGTTAAGTGGGCTATCTATGATGCATCTCGGGAATGGAAACACCTCTGGAACGAGCTCGAAATAGTCTCAGTACGGGACAGTGTGCGCATGAAAAACGTTTCCGTAATGGCTGAATTTTTCATGATCCTGGACAACGGCTTCGGGGACGGCGGCGAACCATCAATCACAAAATATTACAAAGAAAGAAAAAACGAAAGCGAAGACTACTTCGTTCCAATCAGAAAAAAAGTTGACTCAATACTTGAAATTATTCTGAAGAAATTTGAAGATGATTTTTCCACTACAACCTTCTTCGACGCCCCAAACTTCTTAGTACTGTTTGCAGCAATTGCATTCTTGAAGTTCGATTTGCCAGAAACTCGCATAACCGAGGATCTTGAGCATCTTGGAGGTAAAGGTATAGACTGGGATAACGCCATGGACACGCTTGCCCAGATTTCCCAGGAGTTCGAATCTGAGCATAACGATGAAGAAAGTAATGGCAGATACAGCGAATTTGTAACCGCAAGCAAGAGCAGCACGCATCGCATATCTTCACGCAAACCAAGATTTCAAACTCTTGTTAACTCTTTGCACAAAGCATGATGCTAAATCGACATTATTTCCGACTTGAAAAACGTCTTTTATCGATCGAAAAGGAATTAGACTCTCTATCAGTCAAACCAAGCTTATCTCCACAAGAAAATCTAGCCCTTGAAAAAATGCTGATTCAGCTGCAAATTGAGTGGGAGCATTTCGTGAGACGTCTGATCCTAGACAGTGCGACTGGTAAAGCCTCAAACAGCACAGGCGTAGTATATTCAACATTGTCGGCCCCACCTAAAAATCGCGAGCAGGCGCTTCATCGACTGTTATCGACGTATCCAAACAATAATCGGGGTCATGAACCAGAGTGGAGTCATTCAAACAAAGCAATTGACGCTGCAACTCGACTACAACTGACCAACTTACCAGACATATCAGGCCTACTGGGTGTGACACCATGGCCTTTAGATGAAATGCGCCACCTGAGAAACTTCATAGCTCACCAATCAAAAAATTCAGCATCGGTACTACGCAGAAAAAACATGACAAGTCTGTCTGGGAAAATTTTCATTCCCAAGATTGCTTTCGAGCATTTATCTTCAGGAACCAAGCGTTATAGAAGGTGGACATCCTTTATGATAACTATAGCCCGCCAGCTGGTATGACGCTTAAGCCTATACTCGGCCGGGCTCAGCCGAGTCCAACTGAGTATTATCTTAACGGCCTCGCGATTAAGATCAAAACAGCAATGAGGCCGTTTCTCCATGGATAGCTCGACGGCTGTGTTGACAACGCCCCCTGTCGCCGCCAGTACTGACCACATATAAAAATTGCTGCCCCGTCAACTTCCATGCAGCTGATTATAACTTTTACACTTAGGACACCGCAAAACCAAACCTGCAATATTACCTCTTAGAACTCCCTCCGCCAGGACAACAGAGCAAGCACCACAAATATAGTCAGCGCCACCACTAACGCACATGGAAATAACTACATAGGGATTAACTGCAAAATTAGACGGAATCATTTGCGCAGCATCGAAAATACTTTTTCCTTCTACAGCCCTACGCGACAACACTTCCAGTTTAATCCTCACATTTAGCCTCCATATAGTTACTAACCACATACAACGCAGACTTCAACAAATCAACTTCCATGACACTTATATCTATACTATCACCTAAACTCAGCTTAACCCTATCTCCATTTTCGTTTACCACATCCAACGCTCCTAGCCCGAGTATTCTAAGTGCACCTTCATGTACTCGCCCTCCGTGGTGCTGGATCGCATTACGGATTTCTACATGTTTTTTTATCATGGCCAATTCACCGCCCACTTCCTCGAAGCCAAAAATGTCTTTCACTGCGGCGGCTCGGGTTTTGTAATCAGAAAAGTCGAAGTCGTGCCCAATCGAATCTTGTATTTGACTCACGAGATCAATGGCGCTTCCAAAGTCATACTTAACACGCACCGACTTTAGCGCCGAGAAATTTCGCTCTCTCCTGAGATGCTTACCTACTGCCTCTCGATACAATGCGCTAAGCAGGTCACTCCATCGCGCAATGGCTTTATTCTGAAATAACTCAACTGCACCTCTCCGAACTGTAGCCTCTTTCTCAATCAAGGCAGTTATCGATACAGGCTCAGATACCGCCCCGTGAGCCAACTGTACACTGACATGGTTATTAGGACTCCCTCGCATGAACCCAATACCAATTTCATGCGCCGCCAACCCCAGGATGAGTTCTCGAAACAACCCACCAAGATCATCTTGAAAATTGTATATTACTTCCTTCATGCCCACCTACAACTCAACTAAAGAAGAGCCAATCAAACAGTTATCCCTTAAGCACGCTCACAATATATTTTCGACCTTTAGCTGTCAATTTATAGATTCGCCCCTTACCAGTAATACTAGACGATACTAGATCTAACGCTGACAAGACATCAATAGCTGCGTGCGCTTCTACATTTGATGTATTCAAGGTACTTCTAATGTAAAACAATGTAGTAGCCTGGCTGTGATTGATTCCAGCTGTGATCGCCGCAAGAACACGAAACTCGATTGATTGGACATCGAACGCCGGCTCACTCTGTCTTTGCTCAACCCTCTGGAAACTTTGCACATCCAATTGGCGTGTCAATTCGTTATTCTCTTCCGCCATAGCGGACACTTGTTTCTTACAAATAGCCAGCTCATTACCGATCAAACTCAAGCGTTCCTCCCGCCGCTTAGCTGCGAGTAGTTGGCTCTTTAAAATCCACCATCCGACAATACCCATACCCACAACGATAAGGACAAGAACCCACAGCGACATTTTAGTTCAACGGCTAGTAGGCTACCGAGCCAAGACAACTTTTCTGGCATCCAGTCAGGGAGCTTTCCATTTTCTGTGACATAGCCAATTACGGCCTGGCCAACCAGTACTAAACCAGCTAAAGGTAGCGCCACCACCTTACGCCAACCTATTTCCATTTCTATCCTTATAGGCGAAACGCCACTTTAGCAGAGCCAGCACGGAGACAGCATAGTTCAACAGCACACGCAATTGAAACTCCCTCTCAAGCCCCCGCATTGCTAGCACCGTGGCGCACTTTCCTTCCTGATACACGCGCAGGCGCTGTCATGGAACGGTACTGCTCCGTTCCGACATCCAGCACATGAAAATTTGGTGTGATCACGGGACTGGCCAGCGGTGGGCAGAACTGGAGATCGACGCAGATCTGTGGCCGCATCGGTTATTTCAATCACTTCATAGCTTCAGAACAAGCCACCAAGGGATGCCGTCTGCCAGTTCATAATAACCAGCTCGCTGGTCACCTCCGCCTTGCACTCGCGCTGATTAGTAGTGCTGTAGCGGATATCCAAGCGCTCAAAGTGGAACCCATCGAATGCCCGCCGAATGTCAGGGTGGTCGTTGATGCTGACCATCACCCTGCCCTTGCACCGCCGCATGAAGTCGGCCATACGTTCGTACTCTTCGAACGGGAAATCCATTCCATAGCCGACAGTCTGCCAGTACGGAGGATCCATGTAGAAGAAAGTATGCGGGCGGTCGTAGCGCTCGGCGCAGGCGAGCCAAGACAGGTTCTCGACGTAGGTGCCGGCTAGACGCTGCCACGCGGCAGACAGGTTTTCCTCAATGCGCAGTAGGTTGATGGCTGGCCCTGTGGTAGCGGTACCGAACGTTTGCCCGGTAACCTTGCCGCCGAAGGCGTGCTGCTGCAGGTAGAAGAACCGCGCAGCTCGCTGGATATCGGTCAAGGTTTCAGGGCGCGTCATCTTCTGCCACTCGAAGATCTGTCGGGAGCTGAGCGCCCACTTGAACTGGCGCACGAACTCCTCTAGGTGGTTCTGCACAACGCGGTAGAGGGTGACTAGGTCACCATTGAGATCGTTCAGCACCTCTACCGGGGCGGGCTGGGGACGCATGAAGAACAACGCGGCGCCGCCTGCAAAGACTTCGACATAGCATTTGTGTGGGGGAAAGAGGGGGATCAAGCGGTCGGCCAGGCGGCGTTTGCCACCCATCCAGGGAATGATTGGAGAGGTCATAGGTTTGCAAGTCTTTACTGTATAGATAGACAGGTGTTAGGCTCACCGCGCTTTGTGCACAAGGCAGAGGCCACGGCTGGACTTGCAGGAAGGGTCTGCGGGTTCGGTGGGCCGGGCTGGATGTTGACGCATCCGTCCCGGCTCGCCTCTTTACTACTGAATGACTTCGCGGACGTAGGACTGGCAGGCCTGCAGCGCGATCAGCCCCCGGTCGCCTTCGTCCGTGATGGCGACAATTCGTTGAGCATGCGCTCTGTCAAGTTGGGCGCGGACGGCGCCATGTACCAGGCTTCCGGTGCCGGCGGCTTCTCGCACCCCACCGTCACCACCCGGGGCGGCAAAGGCTCCGGAGTCGACAAGGACTGACAGCCGCAAGTCAGCAGTAGCCAGCCTGTCACGAAGGCGATCTTGAGTCTGTTGTGCATCGTTCATTTCCTTCCAATGTGTTTTGCCCTGCTCCTGCAGGCGATCTTCCAGGGCTTGTCGCTGAGTTTTCTGCTCCGCCAACTGCTTCAGGGCCGCCGCAGCAGCCTCCTCACGCTCACGACCGTGAGCCCGATCCTTATCCGCCAGCTGCTGGACGTAACCTGCAGCCTGTTCAGCCAGCTGTTTTCCGTACTCGCTGGCCTGCCACACCCAGGCCCCTCGCCCGCCGGCATAGAGCCCGACCGCAACAGCCAGAAGTGCAACACGCCAATTCAGCGACATTACTGCAGCACCTCGAGCGCACGCTTGTAGAGCGCCTGGCGATCCTTCAACCCATTCAGGCCGCCGTTGATACGGCGAGTAATCGACTCGAACACCGAGTCATCGGCATGCAGCACCTTGTCAGCCAGGCTATTAAGCCCTGCCCGCTGCCAGTACCAGCCGGCTGACAGTGAGGCGTAGACGGGCTGCTCGAGCAGGTCTGGGGTGTTGAGCAAGCGACTGTCACCGAACAGCGCTTCGCTGCAGGCCTCGTAGTTGACGCGGCCGGTGATCTGAATAAGCCCACGGCCACGGTACCGCTGGCCATCGCCATCAGCCGCCGGGGTGTTGCCGAGGCGCTCCGCCAGCCGTCCGGTGTCGTACTTGGCCAAGTAGGCATCGTTACCGAGCTCTCGCACATACAGCAGCTGGCCCGACTCATGGCCAACTTGCGCAAGGAACGCAGCCATACGCCGAGGGGTGACGATTGAGTACTTGCCCATTGTTGCGTTGAGGCCGGGAACAAAAACGCCGGCTTTGCGGCCGGCGTTGGGGAGGATCTGTTGCAGCTGTTGAACTGAGATAGCCATTGGTTTCTCCAGTGATGGCCGCGTGCGGCCGTGGGGTTACAGCTGCTCAACCTTGAGCGGCTTGGTGTCTTTCTTTTTCTTGCCCGAGGCCTTGGCCTTGCCCTTCTTGCCGCCGTTGCACTCGACGGTCGTAGTCCAGCCGGCCTGGGTGAATACCTGCTCGACCCCGTCCACCAGGTACTCGCCATCGAGCCCCGGCTTGAAGCCCTGGGCGTTGATCGAGCGTTCGGCAAACAGGTCGGTGCGGCCGGGCATTTCCAGCCGCACGCCGGCGGTGCTGCGATTGAACGCAGCCAGGCGCGCCTTGGCGGCCTGCTGGGCGGCGGTTTTGTTGGGGTAGACGTGACGGTCGGTGTGCACCGGCGGCAGGCCGTCCGGCGACTCGTCGTTGGCCAGCTCGACCACCTGCAACTTGCCGGTCTTCGGGTCTTGGTGCTGGGTCCTCACCGCCTTCTGTGAGTTGCGATCACCGAGGCGGAACTGGTAGCGGGAAACGTCCGTCTTGTTGATGGTGATGACCGCCAGCGCCTTGCCGGTGGTGCTTTGCCCGCCTTGGCGCGGCATGACCAGCAGCTTGCTTTCGGCCACCTTGGCGGTGCAGTCGTACTGCTTGGCCAGGCGGGTGACAAAGTTGTAATCCGACTCGTTGCGCTGGTCGACGCGCTCGACCTTGGTGTCGACCGGGCAAGACACCTCCCAGCCGTTGCGCTTGGCGATTTCGCCAACGATCTGCGACAGCGGCACGTTCTCCCAGCTGCCGCTCCGCACGGTCTTGCCGCTGCCGCGCATGTCGCTGGCCTTGCCGCGAATCACGATGGTGTCGGGCGGCCCGCTCAGCTCCACCTCGTCGACGGTGTAGGCCCCCAGACGGGTCAATCCTTGGCCCTCATAGCCCATCATCACCACCACGTTGCTACCGCGCGCCGGCAGCGCAACGGCCTGGTCGCGGTCGTCAATGCGCAGCTCGAACTCGTCCGACTCCATGCCGGGCTTGTCCGAGGTGCGTAGCAGCAACAAGCGATCATTGATCAGCGCGGTAATGTCGCTGCCATCCGCGACAATTTGATACGTGGGTTTCATGCAGGCTCCAGAAATGCAAAACCCCGCACAGTGCGGGGTTCGTTACGCGTAACGCGGGTTAGCCGAACAGCTGCAGCAGCTCGACCGCCGGCGCCGGAAGGTCCGGCAGCTGGATCAGCAGGCCGGCGCGGTAAGGCTGCGCCTGCCGGGCCAGATCCGGGTTGGCATCGAGCACGGCCTCGACCGTGCCGTTGAGGTGCCCGTAATGGTGCTGACAGATCACATCGAGCAGATCACCGTCAGACGTTCTGCAGGTCGTTGCCATAGCTCACAAACTCCAGGGTAAAGCCTTGTTTTCGGGGGATGCCGCCCGGCAACAGGTGGCTTTGTTCTTCCTCAATGCTGACCAGGCACCAGTCGCCCAGCACCTCGCCGTAGCCCGTTACCAGGTTCAACGCCCGCAGGTTGCGGCCGATGGAGCGCAGGGTGTTGAGCTGCTTGAGCCCGGCCTTGTGGTTGGGGAAGATCGCGCCCTTGAGCGTGATCTTTTCTTCACCCAGGCCCACGGCCTGCTGCGCCACGCTGCGGCGCAGGCGCTCTTGACCCTGCCAACGAAACGACGCTTGCCTGCGCAGTTCGTCAAACGCGGCCGTGCCGAGGTTGAAGTAATACGGCTGGGCGTTGGGCTCATGCGGCTGGATGATCAGCAGGTGCGGGAACGGCGCCACAGCCTCCGGCGTAGGCGTGGCCGAGGCCAACAGCCCGCCGCTGGGCAGGATGTTGGACAGCGAGGGGCTGATGTTGCCAGCCACCCGGCCGACCTCCGACGACACCTTGCTGGCCATCTGCTTGAACGTTCCGAGGCGTTCTTGCACCTGACTGACGCCCGATACAGCGCGACTGTACATCGACGTCACTTGCCCGACACGGGCCTGCGCAACGCCGATGCTGCGCACCAATCGGCCTGCCTTGGCGCCCAGCTCGGGCGGTAGAAACGGGATGCTCTCCAGTTCGGACGCGGCACCGGTAATGCTGCTGATAGCACCGTTGAGCGGTACCAGCATGCCGTCGGCGCTTTTCCGGCCGGCCTCCCCCGCTGCAACCAGGCTGGAAAGTGACGACTCCAGCAGCTCCATGTAGGCCATAGGCCCTCCTTAAACGTGTGGTTGATCGAACAACTGGGATGAGGCCGTGCGCGCTGCCACCTCGCGCTGCCAGGCGTCAAACAGCCCGCGCATACCGTTCGCCATTTCGCTCAGCAATTGGTTCGGGTCTTTAACATCGCCGTGGACCGTGAGCGGCATGTTCGGGGCGAAAGTGAATGTGTTGTCCACTTTCGGCGCCGGCGGCGGTTCGGCTGCCTTGGCGGCCGGGGCTACCTCGGGCAGCTTGGGCGCCGGCGGCGCCGCTTTGGCCATCTCCCGCACCACATCACCCAGCCCGGCCGGCGGCAGGGCTTGAGGCTGCGGCCGCACCAGATCGGCACCAGGGAACCGCACCTTGGTGGCCGTCAGCGCCGGCACCAGGAACGGGTCTTTCGATGCAGGGTCGCGCGGGTCATACGACACCTCGGGCTTGGCCGGTACCGGGGCCGGTGCTGCTTCCCGCACCGCAGCCCCCAGTTTGGGCGCCGACGGCTCGGGCTCGGCTTGCGGACGAACCAGTCCAGCACCAGGGAACCGCACCTTGTTGGCCGTCAGCGCCGGCAAAAGGAACGGGTCTTTCGACGCTGGGTCGCGCGGGTCATACGACACCGCCGGCTCCATCGGCGCCGGTACGGTCGCCTCCCGCACCGTATCGCCCAACTTCGGCGTAGACGGCTCGGGTTGCGCCTCGGGCGCTGCAGGGGCTTCGGGTAGGGCCTGCGGCCGCACCAAACCAGCACCGGGGAACCGTACCTTGCCAGCCGTCAACGCCGGCAGCAGGAACGGGTCTTTCGACGCTGGGTCGCGCGGGTCATACGACACTGCTGGCTCCACCGGCGCCGGACTGGCCACCTCCCGCACCGTATCGCCCAGTTTGGGCACCGACGGCTCGGGTTGCGCCTTCCGCGCTGCAGGCGCTGCCGGCGACTCAGGGTTGGCCGGTGGCCGCACCAGATCAGCACCTGGGAAACGCACCTTGTCGGCCGCGAGTGCCGGCAACACGAACGGGTCTTTCGATGCCGGGTCGCGCGGGTCATACGACACTGCCGGATCAGCCTTGACCGAAGCCGTGACGGGCTCAGGCTCGACTTCCTTGGCTGGCATCACCGTTACGCGTAACGCTTCACCCAGTGCCGGCGGCGATTCCGGCTCGGCTTGATCGTCGGCCGGCTCGTCACCGAACCAGCGTTTGCCCAGCCAGCCCCCAAAGGACTCGCCACCCATGCCGCCTAGGACGGCGCCGACCGCGCCGCCCACAGCGGTACCGATCACCGGCACTACCGAACCAATGGCCGCACCGGCTGCAGCACCGGCGAGGGTGCCCGCCAGGCTGCCGGCGGCGCCGCCGTAACCCTCGGCCTTTTCATCCTGGCTCTTGGCATTCAGCGCGACATCGAGCGCCGCCGTGCCGGCGTCCATGATGTTGCCCCCAGGCAGACGCTTGGTCAGGCGGGTGATGCCCCGCACCGAGCGTGCCACCTTGCCCAGGTCGTCAGTGGCGGTCAGGGCCGACAACGCTGCAGGCAGCGGTCGCACCTTGGCCACGGCAGCCTTGGACGGCTTGGGGGCCTCGACAGCCGGTGCAGGCCGCGCCGGGGCGCCCTGTCGCGCTGCGCGCCGTCGCTCCCGGCGCCGACTTCTACGACTACCCCTTGCAGGCCCTGCAGGGCCGCTATTTGCAACGCTACTGCCAATCCCGCCGATAGCATCGGCGTTGACTACGAAAACGCGCTGGGTGTCGTTGGCAGCGGCACCGGGGTCATCGGCTTGGCCAGGCGCTTTCGAGCCCGCCGAAAACACCTTGCCCAGCAGGCCCAGGCCGGTGTCGACCACCTTGTTACCGGTCTTTGGCAGGTCGATCGGAGCCCGCTCAGCACGCCCCATGCGCCCCGCCATGCCTTCCAAGCCCCGGCCGCGTGCGATGTTGAACACCCCCCGGCCGATCCGCAGGGCGCTGCGCGCACTCATGAACGCAATCACTGCCGCTGTGATGCCGCCAATACCCATCGCTATCGACGGGAACTGATCCGACAGCGAGGTGATGCCACGGGCGACCTTGGTCAGCCCCTGCGCCGCCAGGTCGGTGGCCGGGCGGATGGCATCGCCAATGCTGCGCATGGAGTCATCCACCGCCTGGCCCAGCTCGGCCCACTGCTGCGCCGACGTTTCACGACGCTCGGCCAGGTTCTTGTCGAGGATGCCCGAGGCCTTCTTGGAGTCGGCCTTAAGCTCCTCATACAAGCCCCGGTTCTGCCCGTAGGCGGTCAGCGCCGCCTTTACCTGCATGTCGGCGAAGATATCGCCGGTGCGCAGGGTCTTCTCCAGGGCTTCCAGCGCCGCCTTGGCCTTCTCCGGGTCGACCTCCTTGTCGATCTTGGCCTGGGCGTCCTTGATCTGCTTAGCCTTGGCCGGGTCGGTCTTCTCGACGTAACGCATGGCCAGGGCCATGGACGCCTCAATGACGTTCATGCCCTTCTGCAGGCCGGTATTCAGTGACGCCTGATAATCAATGCCCACATCGCTGTAAGCCTTCTTGATATCACCGGCGCCAATCTTCTCCATCCAGTTCTTGAAGTTGTTCGCCGCTTCGTCGGAACTGCCGGCGGTCTTCATCTGGACCTGCAGCATGGAGCCCAGCGAGGTCACCGCATCCAGCCCGGTGATGCCGTTCTTTTCCATGCCGGCCAGCAGTTGCGGGAACCACTTGGCCATGTCGCTGGCCTCGAAGCTGCCCGCCTGGCCTTGGTAGGCGATAGCCTCCAGCGCCTGCTGCATGACCTTCGGATCGCTGATTTTGGCGTTCTGCTCCAGCGCCTGGATCATCGACGCGGTGTCGACGCCCGAGGCACCTTGGCCGACCGCGAACTTCGCCGCGACCGGCGCATACGACAGCGCCTTGTCCAGCTCCATACCGGCGCCGACCAGCTGGTTGACCAGGTCGGCCACATCATTGCGCGACATGCCCGTGTCTTTGGCCGTGTCGATCACCGTCCGGCTAAGCTGCTGCTCTTCGGGCTTGTTGGCAATGTCGGCCTTGATCGCAATGTCGCGGATGACCGCTTGATAGTTCGCGCTGATCATCGTCGGCACAGCGGCCATGCCCGTGGCCACCACCGCCTTGCCGATATTCGACTTGAGCGATTCCTTACCGGATTGCAGCTGCTGGTGGCCCTTCATCTGCAACTCGGCGGCCCGCGCCTCGCGGCCTAGGCGCTGATACTCGCGCCCAAGCCTGCCGACCTCGATACCCTGCTTGCGCAAGGCATCCAGGTTGGTGTCCAGTTTGCGCTGCAGCTTGTCGGCACCGGCGGCCCCGCTGTCGTGCGCGCGCTTCCACTCCTCGCGCAGCTTGATGGTTTCGCCAATGGTGCTTTTCAGCACCTTGGCCTTGTTGCCCTTGGCTTCCAGCTTCTGGATGCCGTTTTCGGCGGTCTTGAACGCGGCACCGAGTGACGACGCGACGGCGCCGCCGATCACCAGCGATAACGCTACCTTGCTTGCCATCGGTTACCCCCTGCGCAAGCTCAATCGGTCAGCCACCAAACCATGTCGGCATAGGACATGGTCATGATTTCAGCGGCCGAGAAATGCAGCTCGGCCGCGAGACGCTTGGCGGCGTGCTTGAGGGTCGCCGGATTACAGTTCGTCCTCTCGCACCAGAAAGGTGTAACCGGTGGAAATGCGGTTGTAGTCCTTGTAGGTGAGGCCTTCCAGGTCCTTGACGCCGACCTCGGCCAGCGAGGCAAACAGGTTCAGCTCGCGCTGCTCCTCGTCACCGTCCGAGGTCTGCCCGGAGCTGCGGATATCCTTCACAGTCGGGGCACGCAGGGTGATGGTGGCCTGATCCACGCCATTCAGGGTGGCCGGCTTGGACAGGCGAACGGTGACGTTTTCAGCGGTCAGGGTCAGGTATTTCGGGGCTGGCTTGCTCATGAAAGGGTGTCCTTGTTACGGAAAGGGTTGTGAGAGAAGGGGATTACAGGCCGAGGTCGGCGCGCTGGCTGGCCAGCTGGTCGGTGCCGTTGATGACACGCTTCATGCCGACCGGGTCAATCTCGTAGATGACCTCGCCGCCGACTTCGAGCTTGTAGTAGGTGACGGCAATGCCGTGCTTGAGCTCGGCCTTGTCGCCGGCCTTCCAATCGCCCATGTCCAGCTCTTTCAGGGTGCCGCGCAGGGTGACGACGACCGCAAGGGTTTCACCCTTCTGGATCTTGAACGAGCCACGGAAAACACCGTTGAAGGCGTTGCCGTCGGCCAGGCCAAAGAACTTGAGGGAGTCCTTGCGCACGCCGGTGGTGGTGAAGTTGGCTTCCATCTTCTCCATGCCCACGTCCATCTCAATCGGCATATCCATGCCGCCTGGGCGGAACTCTTCCATTTTGAGAGCGAGCTTGGGCAGGGTCAGGCTGGGCACATCGCCCTGAAAGCTTTTGCCATCCACAAACAGGTTGGTGTTGGCGAGAATTTGGGGAATGAATGCCATGTCGGGGGCTCCTTAGGCGGCAGCGTTGAGGACTTCGGTCAGCCATTGGTTGGTGACCTCGACGCGGAAAATGGGGTTTTCGGCCGGCGGCACATCGGTGAAACGGATGTTCCAGTACACCTTGCCCTGCTCCAGCTGGCTGGCCGTGTTGAGCACCGGGTCGGCGTAGACCTCGAAGTTGATGATTGCGCCCTGATTCTTGAGGTCGCGCATGAACGCCTGCAGGCCGTCGGCCACGTCCTTGATGTAGGTCGCGGTAATCGAGCGGTCGACCGCCCACTTGTGGCCGTACAGGATCGCGTCCATGACGATATCCATGGTCCGCACGCGGGTGATGAAGGCCCACTTGGCATCGCTCGACAGGGTACGGTTGCCCCACAGGCGGTAGCCGTCGTCGCGGATGATGGTCGCGATATTGGCGTTGTTCAGCAGGTTGGCCCGACAGGTGTCGTCGCCGTCCAGGTACTCGACCGAACGGGTGGTGCCGGTGATGCCGACCAACTCCTTGTTGGACGGCGAGGCCCAGAAACCGTACTCGGTGTCAGTCCAGGCAAACAGGCCAGCCACCCAGGCCGAGCCCGGCTGATCGACGGTGCCGTTGCTGGTGGTGTCCCACATCTGCACACCAGGGTCGACCATGAACAGGCGCTTGGAGCCGAAGTTTTTAGCGTAGGCCGTGGCAGCCTCATCGGTGGTACCGGGGCCGTCGATGATGCCGATAGCACGCAGCTTGCCGGCCAGCGCATCCATCGCGGTGGCCACCGCCTGGGTGGCACTGTGCTTGGGCGCCACGATCAGCCGCGGCTGGGCGTTGAAACGGCTCTTGCCGTCGAGCAGCGCCTGCAGGCCGGTGCGCTTGCCGCTGGCCAGCACACCGCCAATGATCGAGGAGGTTTGTGCCGCCGCGTCGACCGCCTTGGCCACCCCGCAGCAGACGATTACCGCCTTGGCGCGGGTGTAGATGGCCCGGCAGGCCTTGGTGATCGCCGAGGCCTCACCGAACGCGGCCACCGCCTCGCGCTCGTTGGTGATCAGCACCAGGTCGTTGTACTTGGCCGTAGCGGTACCGCCCTCGGTGAAGGTGTCGACCAAGCCAATGATCGAGGACGACGGCAGGGCAATGCTGCGCGCGCCGGTGTCGACGTTCGTTACGGTAACGCCGTGAAAGAATCCAGCCATGTGGGCTCCAGATAAGACAAGGGCCGCGCTTGGCGGCCCTGCAGAAACGAAAACGCCCCGACAGTCGGGGCGCTCAAGGAAGGCGGGTTATGGGTCAGGCGTTGCCGACACCGACCACGCTGGCATTGATCGCGGCAATGGCCGCGTCGGCAATGGCCTCGGCCTCGTCGTGAGTGGCCGCCTTGAGCGCCTGCAGCTTGCCCTTCAAGCGGGCAGCGCGAATCGCATAAAGGGCCTCTTTCCACTTGGCAGCCTCGGCCAAGATGTTCTCGGCGGCGGCTTGCGGCTCAAGACCGGCCGCGTCGACCCACGCCTGGACGGTGGCGGGCACCTCGCCCTCGAAGCCAGCTGCTTGGAAGGCTTGGGCTTCTTGCTCGGCAAGCTGGTACTCGACCACACGCAGCGAGTTGCCGACCACAGCGACACGGGCATTGTCGGCCGCATCTTCGATCTGCTGGGCCGCACACAGTCGTGCTGCACCGAGCGGCAGCAAAGCGAATTCAAAGCCGTTGTAGTTGTTGCCGTTGAACGTCACGTTCAGGTTGTCTTTACGCATGATGACCTCAGGTTCAGAAGGGTTAGAGCTTGGTGATGTTGGTTGTCAGCCAAGGAATGGTGTTCGGGTCCTTGCCGGCCGTCACGCCTTGAACCAGGTAACCCTCAAGCGCCGCAGGAATGGTGCAGTTCACCGCACTCAGCGACACGCAGGGGAGGCCAGAGCCAACGATCTTGCCGGTGAACGTGCCGCGCAGGGCAAACACCACGTTGTAGAGCTTGATCGGAATGAACCCCGGCAGCTTGCTGCCGCCGGCATAGGTCATCGAGTAGTAAGCGTCCTGAGCCGCCGACAGACCGCCCGCAGAATCGGGCAGCGAGACGGTCATATCGGCGAAGTCAACCGAACCGCCCATGTTGATCTGGAACCCACCAAACCGCTTCATGCCATTGGCACCCAAGTACTCATTCAAGATGAGCTTTCGGGTGTTGGCATCCACGTTGTCACCGCGAACGATGATGCGTCGGCTGCCTACCGAGGCTGCCTCGCCATGGGTGTAGTCGCTCTGCAGGATGAAATCACCCACACCACCACTCGGCGTTGCCGCAATGGCTCGGGCGAGGGTCTTGAAGGGGGTGTCCGAGTTGCCCAGCGCGTTATCGTCGCCGGTCTGCTGGTTGATGTAGAAAGTGCGCGAGATGGCCGGCGCGGCGGCCACCGCATCGGAAATTGCCTTAGCAATCGCTGTTTTGGCCGTGGTGAAGTAATCGATCAGTGCGGTGACTTTGCTGGTCAGTCCGGCGATTTCAGTTTCGAGACTCATAGGTTGTTATGCTCCATGGATCAGTTTGGTTAGTTGGGTTTGGGTGGAAATGGTGGCTTCTGCAGCAGCAATGCCCATGCTGCGCAGGCCGTCGTGGTCGACTTCATGCCGGCGCTCAGCCGTTGCCAGGCGCACGTCTCGCCAGTCGCCTTGCTCGATCACCAGCCGCAACTGTCGGGTGAGCAAGGCGATTTGGTCTTGCAGGTCCAGACTGCGCAGTTGCTCGCTCAGCACCGCCTCGACAGCACGAATACCAACCGCCAGCGCCCCCTCATGGTCGAGCGAGTGCCGGTACTCGGCAGTGCCCAAGCGTTCGGTGAGGCTGGCCACCTGGCGTGCCATCTGCTCGGCGGTGCTTTGCTGCTGCCGGGCCAGGTCGATGATCTGGTCTTGCTGCTGCAGGCTGCGCAGCTGCTCACCGACCAGGGCACTGGCCATGGCCGCCAATGGCGCCGCCAAAGACAGGTTCAGGCCCGCCGGGCTGCTGACGATGGTCACGCTATCCGCCGGCAGCGCCGTCAAGGACAGGTCATAAGCCAGCAGCAAGTCGGTATTGGCCGGTTTGTAGGTCAGCGCATCAGTCGCATGCGACCAGACCGCCAACAGCGTGCCATCGGCCAACAGAAAGCCGATTTCACGCACCCAGAACGCGGCCGGGCCATCAGCGATGGCGGTGAGGTGAATCAGGCTATCGCTCAGCCGCTCGCCACCGGCAATGGGGTACTTGGCCACTTGGCTACGCAAGCCGGTTTGCTCGTTGGTCGGGGTGTAACCCGATGTACCGAGCGCGATGTGGGTGATCTCGGCAGAGAGGCCGGTGCTGGTGGCATTCCAAACCGCCGCCAGGCCTTTCTTGGTGATCACCGGTTGTAAAGGGATACTCATAAAACAGCCTCCATCGTGCCCCGCACGACGATACGGGTACGCAGCGCATTGGCGGCCAACACGGCGGCCGCTGCATGGATCGGGACGGGCTGCGCCTGGGCATAACCCCGAGTCACAGCGCGCGCATGGGTAACGCTGGCAACCTGCAGCGCCTGCTCAGAAAGCGGAATCGGCACCACCGGCATTTCCATCGTCTGCCGGTGCAACCCCCGCGCCTGGGTGACGTTGGCGAACTGCAGGGCCTGCGCCGAGGGGTCAACCGGAACGGGCGCAGGCTCCACCGTCTTGCGGTGCAGCAGTTGGCCCTGACTGGCCCCGGCCGCGACCAGACCGCCGTCGAATCGGGCACCGAGCCGGAAGGTGTAGTGGCTTCGCTCGTTCTTCGTCGCGTCGACCAAGGCGCGCAAGCGCTCCTCCAGCTGCGGCGAAATGATCGAGCCTTCGCCCGGCCGGTTCTCGTTGGCCCAGGCCGTGACTTGGAACGTGTACGGCGCCGCGTTGGGAATCTCGCGCCATTCCTTGTAATCCGCGTTGACCCGAACCGCCTTAAGCACACGCCGAATCGCGCCGACCGTGCCCTTGGTCTTGTGAATCGGGATCGCCTCGCGGATCAGCGCGCGGCGCTGGTCGTCGGTGTAAGCCGCTTCCCAGCCCTCAACCTTCCATGCCCAGGCCAGCCAGGGCAGGAAGTTCGGCGGGCAGCGCGCCGAGTCGGCCACACCCCGGATAATGTCCGGATCAAGGCCAAGGTCGGCGGCCGCCTCCAGGGCGCGCTCCAGCTGGGTGGCGTTGTGCGGTAACAGACTCATGTCACCACCTTCGACGTCAGCGTGATCGAGGTGCAGCTGGGGTAATGCCGCTTGTCACACACCACCCCGGCCGCTGGCTGCTTCAAGGTCACGCTACGAATCCCCGTTACGTGTAACGCGGCGTAGATGGCCGACAGGGGCAACTGCCCCTGCAGGCGGCGGGCTTCTGCAATGGCCGCATCCAGGCCAGCCCGCGCCGTGGCCTTTACCACGTCCGGGTCTGGCCCTTCCTCGATTTGCAGCTCGGCCTCCACCTTGAACTCACTCGGGACACCGGCAGCCACGCGGGGTCGGTCGGTGATCGGCCGTACTTCCTCGGCCGACAAGGCGGCTTTGACCTTAGCCACCAGCTGGGCCACCGGCGTGGTGCTGGTGGGGCTGGGCAGGATGGCCAACGACACGTCGCCGGGCAGCGGGTTGGCCAGGCCAGCGTCGTAGTCGCAGACCACCACAATGGCCCCGGGGGGAAGCTGGGCACGCACGGCGGGCGTCAATTCCGCACCGATAAACCGGGGCGAATCGACCGACACATTGGTCAGCTCGGCCGATGCGCTCAGCCCGTGATACTCATAGGCCCCGCTGCTACCGGCCACTGACAGCGCCTCAAGCGACAGCCGAGTGCGGTAGCGCAGCGCCTCGTCGCCTTCCATCACCGCCTCAACCGGCGGCACCGCATCCGGGTCAGCCGGGCGAATGGTCAGTTTCTCCACGCCGTAGTCAGCGGCACGGTTCACCAGGTCGTTACCCTTGGCAAAAGCCAGCAAGCTCGCCTTGGCCGCCGAGTTGACCCGAGCGCGCGTGAGCATTTCCCGGTAGGCCATGACCTCCATCAGCTTGACCACCGGGTCGGACTCCAGCGCCGCTGTCCATTGGTCTTTCATGAACTCGCGGAAGATGCCCAGTGTTTCCTGATACAGCTCCTCGAAATCCACGCTCTCCACCACATCGGGCGGGGGTAGCAGGGAAAGGTCGATCATGCGGTTACCTCCAGCACGACGGTGTTGCCCAGGTATTCGCCGGTCAGCGTCATGCCGATCTGCCCATCAAGCACCGAGGTGACCACCACCCGCTCCAGCCTCAAGCGCGGCTCCCAGCGACCCAGCGAGCGGGCCACCTCGGCCTGCACCGCGCTTTTCCATCCCTCATTGACCGGCATGTCGACGTAACGCCGTAGCTTGCTGCCGTACTCCGGCCGCATGCGGCGGCTGCCAATCGGCGTGGTCAAAATGTCCTCAATGGATTGGCGCAGGTGATCGAGGCCCGAGATAGGTTCGCCGGTGCGGCGATCCAGGCCGATCATGGTCAGCCGTCCAGGCGTTGCAGCTCAGGGTGATCAGCCAGGAACGCCACCGCCTCGGTATCGTCGGCCGGCACGCTGACGCGCTTGGCCACCACCTTGAACTCGCGCAGGTCCTCGCCCTTGGCCAGGTACAGCGAGCGCGAGGTGTAGACGGTGTCGGCGAAGGTGACTTGCGCCACCGCCGGGGCTGCAGCTGGATCAGCCACAGCGTCCGAGGCGGCGGCCTCGTCGGTTGAAACGGTTTTCGCTTTAGTAGCCATATGGCCCTCCAGATAAGACAAAGCCCGCGATGCGGGCCGTCAGTGCTTGTGATTTGCCGTGTTGCCGGCGGTGTCGATGATCATCCCGCCGCCGTTGATATCGCCCGTTACGCGTAACGCGCCCTTGATCAGCACGTTGCCCTCCAGGGTGATCGACGGTGCCTTGACCCTGGCGGCCTGCGCCTCGGCCGTCAGCGTCGTGGTCTTGGCGCTGATCGTGTCGTCGGTGATAACCGCCTTGCTGCCGCCGACCTCGATGGTGACCGTGCCCGTGGGCAGCTTGATGGTGTAGCTATTGGCCTCCCAGTCGTAGACCAGCGAGCCACCATCATCGAAACGCCACACCTCGACATGGTCGCGGTTGTCCGGCTGCGGGCCGGCATTGCCGTACAACCCCGGCACAAACGTGCCCTGGGCAGGGTCACCGCTCGGGCTGATCAGCGCGCCCTGCTCCCCCAGGCTTGGCGACCGCCAATGGCGGGCCTTGCCGGCGGCCAGTGCATGCCACTTCACCCAGGCACTGACCCAGTCGGTACCGTCCGACATGCGTAGCTTGCCCGCCGTCAGATCCACAGCGACGACATACCCCTTGATCACCTGGTCGGACAGCATCCGGTCATGCTGCGCGGTCGCGTAAGTCATTCCATGGCCTCCGGATGCTGGTAGTGCTGCTCCTTCCCCTCCCCGCTGTCCGGGTCAAAGGCGAACAGCACCGGGCCGGGCTCTCGGGGCCACGGCCACTCTTCCTCGCCCAAGTAGATGATCTGAGTCCACTCGACTACCCAAACCGCAAAGCCGTCCAGCTCCGGCCTGCTCCAATCGCGCTCGGCCCGTACAAACTCAGCGAACCTCACGGGCAAGCCCCAAGACTGCATGCGGAGCAGGACAGCCAACTGTGCCGCTACAAATGCAGCGACGTGAAGACAGTTGTCTTCCTCACCAGGCACAAGAACACGCGCTTCAAAGCGTGCATCAACCGCCGTCTGCCCTGTCCCTGGATCTTCTTCGGCACTTTCGAATCCCGCCAGTTCGAGCACCACCGCAGGCGGTGGGACGACCTCGATGCCGCTCGGCATGGTCCCGACATACTGCAAGCCTGGAATGGCTTCCCTGATGTGCTGTTCCATGGCCGCGTACACCTGGCCTAGTGGAATGAAATCCTCATCCATTGCCTGACCTCCGAAGGTACTTTTGCAGCTCAAAGTTCAGCTCTTGCTCCATGACGACTACCAGGCGCTCGTGCGCGCGATTGGTCCAAGCGTCGAAGTGAGGCCGGACGTCCTCCAGGGAGATCTTCGCCTTGGCCAACGGGAAGCGACTGTCGTTCTCCGAGATCCAACCAGAACGTCGTCCACCGCCCCCTGATACCTCGCTATCCGGGTAGCTGTCCGCATCGAAGTGCTTGCTTGCAGTACGGATCCAGATATCCGGATTGCCGCCGTACACGGTCTTGAAGAACGCGCCCTGGTACTTGCGGCCCGCCACAGAAACGCCAGTCCGGCTCTGCCGGGGCCTACCCGCTCGACTGGCTTCGATGGGGTTGATGCCGAACCAGAGTTTGCCCTGACCGCTCCCGGACACCGGGAACGCCCTTAGCCGCTGCCTCACCGCCGCGATAGCGATCCGCTCCTGGCGGCCTACCTCCCGGGCGATGTGGGTGCGAAGCCAGCGCAGCGTCTTGTTGATTGCCCTTCGCTGCGCGGCATGGGCCGCTTTGGGAACCAGCCTGGTGAAGTCCTGAAAGCCTTTGAGGGCCTGCGCGTCCAGCTGCAGCGAGATCAACCCGCTGCTGGCCGACCGCTTGTGATAGCTACCAACACTCATACCGCCTTCCTCAAGATCAGCGTTATAAGGCCATCGCCTCCAGGCTCACTGCCGGCGATGATGTAGGTGCCACCACCGTCCTCTGGCGGTAGATCGATCACGACGCGTTGCTTCACCTCGACACCCGCGTTATCACCGACCCGGATGACCAGGTGCGGCTCACGCAGCGCGGTTCTGATCTGGCCGAGCTTAGGCTGCAGCCAGGGCGCCGAGAACATCCCGAGAACGGGGCGGCCATCGATTTCCACCGGATCCGCTAGGACGTCGAAAACCACCTCGTCCACGTCATCGATCAGATCGCGGAAAGCCATCGTCAACGCTTCAGGCGGATGATGGCGCGAGGGCGAGTAACCAGGTGCAGCGGGTTTGACTGTGCCTCACCGTCTACACCCTTCTTGAAAGGCATCATTTCCAGTTGGCTGTAGTACGGCAGCCCCTCGGTATTGACCGTATCCATATAGTCGGCCGGCGCGAAACGAGTGATGCACAGGCCGGGAACCCCCTCCGGCACCAGGCGGGCCTCGTCATCCGGCACGAAGGAAATACCGCTCACCTTGCCGCGATAGCGTTCCCAGGTGATGCCGCCGAACTCGAATGCTTCGCGACCATCGGCACGCAGCGCAGCGGCGTATTGCGTACCTTCGTAGGTCTTCTTAACGCTCTGATGCGAGATCAGAGCCCGCCAGAAGTTCTTGCCGCATAACGCTCGGGCACCGCTGCTGGTAGTCGCCCCCAGCGCCTCCTCCTGTGCATCCAGTGCGTCAACACACTTCACCCGAACATCAGTACCTGCGGTACCAAGCTCCATCTCGATCTCGATTGGCTGGAGTCCGAAACGATCATAGATATTGAGCAGCACGGTGCTACCGTCCGCATCCAGAACAACGCCGTTCAGCGCGCCCATGCGATGAAACTCATGCGTAGCGTCCAACTGGCGACGAGCCTTCGCCAGACGCTTGTTCACAACGTCCTGCACGGCCTGCAGCTCGGTTTGCTCACCGAAAGCACGGATACCCTGAATCTCATCCGCCTTGATGGCGAAGCGCTCAGGGAGATGCACAGTGTTGAAGGGCAACAAGATCCGCTTGCTCCCGTTGACCACCAACCCCGAGGTGCCACGTTCACCGGATGGCACCAACGCCAAGGTCTCGCCGTCCTTCTCTACTTGGACAGTCACCGTGGTGACGCCCTCCTCCTCGAACAGCCCCAGCTCGGCCAGGCGGCCTGGTACGAATGGTTGCTCGTTGATCGCAGCGGTGAGCGCTGGGACGGTGAATGCGTTGTCTTCAAAAATATCAATATCGGCCATGAGCCACTCCAAAAATGCAAAGCCCCGCACAAGGCGGGGCCGGGGTGAAAGGGGTCGCTATCAGCGAACAATGATGAACTGGGCGGCCAAGGACTTCTCCCCGTCAGGATCAAGGCCAGTCAGCAATGCTTCGCTCACTTCTGCCAGGCGTACGACAGCACGCCCACGGCGCACCACATCCGAGGACGCGATAGAAGCAAACAGGATGCACTTGGCCGTTTCGCTGCCGTCCTCGGCTTCAGGGCTGTACGGGGTGAACTGCCCGCTGGCAGTGAGCTGCCCGAGCACCTGACCAGCCACCAGGGCATCGCCAGGGGCCAGCTCGATCACTTCGCGGGAGATCTTGCCTGCGCCCTCAGAAAGCAGGAATTCACCGGCATGGACCGGTTCCACATAGGTTTTGCTCATGTTCAGGCTCCTTGGCCAGGACGGGGTTGTGTGGCCTGCCGACGGGCAGCCCAGATGCTGCTGGGGTTGGGTGCTTTCGCCTGGATTTTCTCAGGCAGGTCATCAGCTGGCGGCAGGCTGTTGTCGATCTCGAACCCCTTGCCGCCACCGACCAATTTGTCGAACAACCGCGCACGAACGGCCGTTGCGTCTAAGCCGGCCTGGACGAATTCAGCGGTCATCTCCGGCAAGCGGGCTGCAACGCAGAGGTCCCGTACCGACTTGGCGCGGATTAGTGCTGCCTGCACGGTGGCCTCGTCCGCGAGCTTGGTCGAGGCAATCAGCGGCTCGACCAGGTTGCTGATCCCCGCCTTGCTGCAGGCCTGGGTGATCATCAAGGCCAAGGCTGCTGAGTCGCTTGCGTTCGGCGCAGGGGGCGCAAAGTCGCTTTCGGGTTCGAGGTCAACCGGCTCGGTCACCACATCCTTGCCGGCCTTGAGCTGATCCAACAGCGCTTGCGGGGTGTTGCGGTAACGCGCCATCGCCGCGCCATGCCCAAGGCAAGCCTGAACTTTGACACCATTCCCGACCTCATCGGCCAGCCCCAGCGCCACGGCCTCCGAGGCCGTGAGCCAGCTTTCGTCATTGACCAAACGTCGCAGCTCCGCGTCATCAATGTTCGGAGCCTTGGCCTTGTAGGCTGCGATCATTGCCTCGAAGGCCTGATCGAGCACGTCAGCCACCCGACGAAGATCCTCGGCATCACCGCCAACCCAGGTGTAAGGGTTGTGGATCATCAGCATGGCGTTCGATGCCATGACCACTCGGTGAGCGCCGCAGACTGCCACGCTGCCTGCGCTCGCGGCCAAGGCATCGACTCGGCCGGTGCAACGTTCGCCCAAACGGCTCAGCGCGTTGTGGATGGCAAGCCCCTCGAACAGGTCCCCGCCGTTGGTGTTGAAGGCCACCACAATCGGCGAGGTGCCATCGTCAATCGCCTTGAGGTCCTGAATAAACTGGTTGGCAGTAATGCCCCAGGCACCAATCTCGCCGTAGACATATACCTCGATGACCTTCGAGTCGGCATCACCCTCAGCCGCTGCGGTGATCGAATACCAATGCCCATCCTCGACTTGCGGGAGGGCCTTGGCCTTGTTGAAGATGCGAAACGGCATCAACGTTTTCATGTTTTCCCCTTCTCGTCGGAATCATCCGACTCGTCATCGATTGCCGACAAGCCGTTGTATTTGAGGCCCAGGCCATGAGCCCGAGCGATGTCGGCAGCGTTCTCTTCGTCCACGATCTCAGCGTCGGTACCCGAGCGAAGGCACATCTCGCTGCGCGAGGTGAACCCTGCCGCAACTTCGAGCATGCGCGCCTGCACGTCCTGAACGGGCTGGATGTAGGCCCAGCCCTGTGGCACCCACCGCGTCCGCAGATACTGGCGGCGGTTCAGGGTGTAGTCCGCCAGGTCCAGCGCCCCGGCCAGCACCGCCATGTCCATCCAGGCCGCCCGCACCGGGCGGCAGAGCTGGTGGACGTAGACCGAGAACTGCAACTGCTCCAGGCGGCGGCGAAACTCGTTCAGCACCACCCGGATGACACGGTCGTTAACGCCGCGCATATCGCCGGTCATCAGCTCGTAAGGCAGACCCGCGCCAGCGGAGGCAGCCATCAGTTGCTGCCGCATAAAGTCGGGGTAGTTGTTGCCGCCGTCGGGCGGGTCGGAGAACTCGACCTGCTCGCCCGGCCCCAGCTCCTGCATCGTGCCGGGTTCCAGTGCCACCATTGGAGTGAAGGCATCACGGTCATGAACAACCGCTCCGCCGGTGATCATGTCCATTGGCGGACCACCCAGCCCATCCGGCGCCGGTTTGCGAACAAAGCCGGCGAACAAGTTGGCCACTTCCTGCCGGAAGAGCACCGCGTCGTCGTAGTTGTCCAGGCTGCGCAGGCGCTTGAGGATCGGCGCCAGCCGGGGGACACCTCGCAATTGGCCAGGCTCCAACGGCTCGAAGATGTGCAGCATCTGATCGGCCGGGACACGCACAAGCGGGTTGTAACCGGCGTTGAGGGAAGCCTTGTCGCTGGGGTGGTTGCGGTAGCACCAGTAAGCCACCCTGCGGCCAATACCATTGAACTCGATACCGGCACGGATGGTGTTGCCGGTGCGCGTCACCTCGAATTTATCGTGTGGCACGAACTCCGGCGCGAGACATTGGACCTGCAGCGGCACCGCCAGGCCATCCTCCAGCCGGCGTGGCCGCAAGCGCACGAAACATTCGCCAGACTGCTCAACGGTGCGCGCCACGAGCGCTTGCTGCCCGTAGAAGTCGGTGCGCTCGTCGGCGTCCGACTCGTCCACCCAGTCCTCCCACAGCTCCTGCATGGCTTTGCGCAGGGCCTTGTCGAGCAACCGTGGCTGCGGCGTGATGCCAGTGCCAATCAGGTTGCTGACCCGTTTATCAATGACGTTGGCCGCATACGGGTCATTGCGTACCGCAGCCCGCGAACGTGACCGCAGGTTGCGAAGGGCCGGCATAATTAGGCTGTTGGGGCCCGTATCCGGGGCGTCCCAGCCAGAGGAGCGCCGACCTTCCGCGGCACCCTCATAGCTGGCCTTGATCCGCTCGGGCACCAGAAGCCCCGAACGCGTGGAGATGTAGCGGCCACTCACAGGCCCTTACCCCCATGGTAAAGCCGAACCACGCGGGAGCGCGGGCCAGCCGACTGGGACAGTTCGGTGCGGATCAGGTCGCGGGCCTTGATCAGCTCATCTACCGTCCGATACTCCACGGTGCGGTCGCTGTAACGAACCACCCGTTCGCCACGCGCAATCGCGCGCTCGACGGCCGCGAGGTGTGCCTGGGTATATGCCATGTCAGCGTCTCTTCAGATAGCCGCTGCTGGAGCTGCGGCGTTGCATTGGTTGAGGTGCCGGACGAGGCGGCGGTGGAATGGCGCGTGGAGCGGGCCGAGCTGGTGGCGGTGTCGCTGAAAATGGAGCGTCGTCGGGCTCATCGTCGTCATCGTGTGGGTGCTCAATGACCGGTGGCTTCGCAGGTGACGGGTCATCAAACAGACTCGCCTGGGCCAGCGCCTGACGCAGCTTGTCCCAGTCTTGCTCGCCGTAGCGATGCAGCCCGAGGTAATAGGCCATGGCCAAGTTGTACACCTGAAGGTCCAGCGCTTCGTTGCGGTCGGCCTTGCCCTTGACCCACTCGATTCGCTTGTACCCTTTCACATAGCGGGCGATCTTTCGTTCCGCCACGCACTGCTGGAAGAACTCGTCGGGAAGGTCCTTGGCGAAGTGCACCGCGCCGGGACCCGACTCGAAGCCGTAGCGGTTGTAGATCCAGTCCTTGGCGGTGTCGGTACCAATCATCCACAGCTCGGCGCCGTTGCGTTCGGTCTGGCCCTTCCAGGTGACATCCACCAGCGAGGGCCGCTGGGCGATCACCGGCTTGCCCGGTTTGCTCGCCCCTTTGAGGGCGAAGACGTTGCGCCAGCGGCGCACACGGCAGAACTGATACACCTCATGAGTGTGATGACCACCGGAGTCAATGCCCGTGGCCAGAATGCCCAGGGCAACACCGCACGGATGGCGGTATCGAATCTTCAGCAGCTCATCGAGCAAATCCCATGTCCGCTGGTCTGCTGGGTCACCAGGTATCACCTGGAAGTCAACAACCCAGCGTTCCATCCCGACGCCCCAGCCGATAACCATCACCTCCAGGCGATTGGCCTGGACGTCAACAGAGCAGGTCAGAACCAACACGCCAACGGTAAGGGTGCCGAGCACATAGTTTTCTTGCAGCGCTCTCGCTTGCAGAACCTCGGCCTTGGTCTGCTCGACCGCGCTGTCCCAGACCTTGGCCAAGCGGGTGTTGTAAAACACCTGCATGGGCTCAAGGTCGCCTCGATCCTGGGCACGTTTGGCCTTCTCGAATTGCTTGGCCAGATCAGCCCATGAGGTCCAACCAAGCGGGGCATACAGAGCGTTGAGGTGGAAACCAACCGTTTCCCCATCGCCTTTGGCGTGCGAACGCCATTCCCCCTGGGCGAGCATCTCGCCCTTGTGATGTTCTTCGATCAGCACATCGCAATCGGGCGAAGAGCACTTGTAGTGGACGGTCTGGAAATCAGCCGAGTACAGCAGACGCTCCCACTCCAGCACCTGCATGTGACCGCAGGTTGGACAGGGCACGTAGTAATATCGCTGGTCGCTCGTTTCGAACAGATCGGCGATGCGTGAAGCACCCTTGATGGTCGGCGAGCTGGAGAAGTAAAACTTCGCGTTGCGTCCAAAGGTACTGCCCCTCGTCTCCGCAAGATCGACGGGGTCACCTTCTTCATCGACATCCACATCCCAGCGGTCAATCTCATCGCCATAGATGTATCGAGCAGCCAGCTCAGCCAGGTTGGAGGCCGAGCCAGCGGTGGTCGCATACAGCGTGCCGCCCTCGAACTCTTTGGTATCCATAGTGTTGCGAGCATCCCGTGATCGGGAGGCCGCTACACGCGCTTTCAACTCTGGAGTCGCAGCGATGGTCTTGCCGATCCGCGCCGACACCCGCTTGGCCAGGGCCAGGCTTGGCAGCAACGTGAGGATGTTGGACGGCGCCATGTGGATGAGCGCCCCAATCCAGTTGAGGGCGATCTGCGTTTTCATCAGCTGCGAAGCGACCATGGTAATGACACGCTTGCAGGGGTGCGCTGGTGAGAGGCAGCGCATAGGTTCACGGGCATAAGGCGTCCGTGCTGTGCGGTATTTGCCGGGTTCGGCTGCGCCGGTATCACGCGGGATCCGCATGTACTCGTCAGACCATTCATCCACCCACAATTGAGGGTCAGGCTTCAGCCCACGGCCATACGCTTCACGGTACACCTTCGCACCGTCCGCGTATCCGGGGGGCATAGGCTCAGCTCTGTGTTATGGCTTGTTTAAGATCGGCGCCGCTCATCTTCGCCGCGTCTTCGAAGACTTGGCGGAACGCGCCCGTGAGGCGTTTTTCAATTTCCCAAGAATCGCTCATACCCGCCAGTTCAGCAGCGAGCTGCGGAGCAAGGCCGAACACCAGGTCCCGAAGCGTACGGCCAGCAGCGAAGGCGGCATCCTCTACGGACTTGCGCTCGACCAAGTTGCCCTGGACCTTGTTGAACTCAGCCTCGGCGAGCTGGGCAAGGTAGAACTCGCGGTGCGCCCTCGCCTTCTGGAAGTCCAGCCCCTTGCCTGGCTGCTGAACCAGTGGCTGCACCGCAGATGTATCGCCACCTGGTTGAAGTTGGCTGCGCACATCACGCTCGACCCGGTTTTCTTCATGCCGGGCCGCGACGGCGGCCTTGCTTGGGTCGGCGGACTCTGCCAGCAGCGCCTCGGTGGCTTCGACGTCGACCTTGCCGTCGGCGGAGAGCACCAAGCGGTCCTGGCTGGCCAGTTTTGAAACGTAGGATTTCGACCACCCCCGTCGGGCGGCGAACTCCGATTTGGTCAGAAGCTCCATGCTGAAATGTCCAGTTCACCCAATAAATTCAGGGGGTTAACCAGTTCACCGCAGTTCACTAAGCTGGTGAACTGTCCGCTAACGAAGAACCGCGGGTTTCCTGCCCCGTACCTCGGCCAAGTTGCCAGGGTCCCCACCCCTACGCAGCGACGGCAGGGCCGGCTCGAATCACGAGGCATCAGCAACACCGACAACACCGTCCGCGTGGCGCCTCTTGGTAACGGCCCGTGGCCAACGCCATGCTCAAAGCTTCGACAAGCACCTCTTTTGGGGTTTCATCTAAGGTCTTCTGCCAGTACTGTCGCGCACGCGTGAGGTCGCAATCTCGACGCACCTGCATGTCGATGTAACGCATTACCTGCTCCCAGGTTTGAGGGCATTTTTTCTCTTGTTCAGGAGTCAAGGACATGACCATCTCCAACATCCAACAGTTTGATGAGATCACCGGGCAAGTACTCGGAGCGCTTTACGAAAACTTCCCGGTCCCACGCCATTTGCTGATCAAGCAATTCCTAGAGGGTGGTTACACCTTCAGCGAACAAATGGCGATGGACATCGCGAACGAGCAAGGCGAATTCTTCATAGCCTGTATCGAATGGCTGGCCGAAGCCGGATACCTTTCTTACAAAGATCAGTCGTACGGCAACGGAGTGCTGAACGCAGTGTTGACCGCCAAGGGCTTGGAGGCCCTAAAAGCTTTCCCAGCTAGCCTCACCGCAGGCCCATCTTTAGGCGACCAACTCGTTGACGCCACCAAAAGCGGAACCAAGAGCATCCTTGGCAGTTTGGCGGGCGAGGTACTTTCGGTGGGATCCCGCCTCGTAACCGCCCACTTTGGGGTGCCGGGATAACCCACTGCCACGCTTGCGGTCGGGTCACTGCCCCGGCTCGCCGGCCTGGGGCGGCGCCTGGTCAAGGCCCAGTCGCTTCGCGGTATAGCGCTCGTACAGGTTGATCGCAACGTCGGCACCGGCCATCGCGGTCAGGCAGCCAACCGCTGCCGCCGCCCACACCGAAACACCAAGTGCGTACAACAGCATGTTGGCCGACAAGCCGCAGGTGACACAGGCACCCGACCGCAAAGCCAACCGGCGAACCAGCCCCCAACCGCGCGCGCCAGCCTTATCGGCTCGCCACATCTCTCCCGAAACGCCGCCGACCAGGGACAGCACGATCACCATCCAGATTGGCAGTTCGGCTAACGTTTGTTGCTCATTGGTCATACGAGACTCCACTATCCTGCTGAGCGATTACTTGTGTGAGGTGATGTGATGGATATCTTTATGACTGTGCTGAGCGCATTGGGCACCATCGGAGGGCTCTTCGGAGTCTTGGTCGCCTGTGTAGCACTCAAGCCTGAGCAACGTGCTGACTTGAAGAAGCTCCTGAAGCGGATATGGCAGCACTCTACGAAAATCGTCCCAGTGCTGATGGCGGCGTTTGTCACGTTTATGAACTGCTTGGAAATCTATCGCTTCGGCGTCGCTGAGACCGCACCGACTCGAGGCGACATCCTTATCCTGTTGATGAACATTTGGAATGCCACTTCGTACTTCTTCTTTGGAATGGTGCTTTTCGTGTTCTGGCTCAAGGACATCGTGAGAAAAGATTTTCCAGTTCAGGCTCAAACTTAAGCGAAGCCCAAAGAAAGCCCCACCGATGGGTGGGGCTTCGCAGAGTGCCTAAGCGCACTTTTGATATCGTGGCGCCTTTTTACATGCCCCCGGAAAAACCGAAAAGGGCCTGTTTTCGGTTCGTCACCATGTGGTGGCTATGTCGCATCAATGTTGCATGCAAGTCGCATAGAGACCCGACGGACGGTCTGTTGGCGGACGCGGCCAGCGCGGGCAGCCAGGATGGCAAACACCTGCAGGTGAAGGGCCTTGACCCAGTTCCGGTAGGTGCGGTCGGCGTCCTCAGCCAACCCCACCTCACGCATCTGCTCGCGCACCGTTGCCCCATGCAGGTAGCGCAGTTGGGCCAGCTTGGCCAGCGTAGCCCCGCGCGAATCACGCCGCTCGAGCTGGACCACTGCCGCGTCAACCTCTGCCGCGGCGTGATCAAGGCCTGCACCGCCGACCAGAATTCGCGAACCAGACGAGCCACCGCGCGGTGCAGCACCTTTCCATTCCATGATGCTGCCCATCTGGCTGCCCAGGCTAGCCTCCAACCCAAGCTGGGCACGGCGCTCTCCCCAATGCTTCATCAGCTCCCCGATCAGTCGCAGGCGCTCACCCTGGTCAGTGAGCTGCTCCACTTCGATGCGGTGCAATGCGAGATCCACCTGCTGCTGTAGGCGCAAACCTTTGTCCTTCGTCATCACCAGCCCTCCCCAATCACTACCCAACACGCATTTGGCAAACCCAACACAAACCCAACACACTTCAAACCCAATGAATTCAATGGATTGGAAACATCTGTGTTGAGTGTGTTGGGTGAGTTGGGTTTTTTAGGGCTCGCATAGAGATTGCTTTCCCCATCGATTTCAACGATTGAAAAAAATCGCGTGCGCGCGCGCGTGCGCAAACCCAACACACCCAACACACATGCCCGCAACATCAAGGATTCCGGGGCCTGAAACTGTGTTGACTTACCAGAACCAACCCAACACCAACCCAACACACCCAACACACCTACCGACGGAATCATGCTGCAAGCCTCTTGATGTGGTCCCAGGCGTCCACGCTCCAGCCTGCCAGCTTCGCTCGAGCACGCCACTCGACGACGTTCTTGCCCAGCTCGGCCGACTTCATGGATGGGGGTAGGGAAGGATCACCATCGCTGGGGAAGAAGAACGCCGCGAAACGCCGCGCGCTACCGTCCGTCCAAGGGATAGCTCGTGTCTTCTCCACCTTCGCACTGAGCATCAACGAGAACTTCGTGTGGCTCATGGCATTTTCTTTGTTGTGGGAGCACCACTCCAGGAACATGGCGTACACGTCCGACGTCAGGCAGCAACCCCACAGGCCATGCCCTAGCTCGCCGGCTCGCCAGAGATAGAAGAATGTCTGCCAGGCGGTTCGGCTCAGCTCCACCAGCCGCTGACGGGCCTCAGTCTTCGGAGGGCGTGTACGTTGGTTGAAGTCCCCAAGGTCGACGTCCAGCAGCCAGCCGTACAAAGCTGCAACCCCGCCGTTGGCCAACTCTCTGGCGATAGCCTTCTGCCTTTCAGCGGGCAGGGTCTCCAGGGGCCACATAACGAGCATGCGGCGGTCGTCTTCGCTAATCGGCCACGGCATGATCTCATTGCTCAGGAACGCCGAGTTCATGTGGTTGGCCTCTTCCCAGCCGTTGATGAACTTCGACTCCATGCGCACCGTCTTGCCGGTGATCATGTGCTTGATCTTGCCTACTTGGTTGTAACGCTGGTCGCGGCTGACAACCTCTTCAAATACCGCCCACAGTTTGCCGCTCTGCCAGGCATTGAAGTTGCCTTCCAACTGCGTCTGCCCCACCGTGGCACCGTAACGACCGTACAGTTCGCCCATGATGTCCGCAAAAAGCAGGCTTTTGCCCGAGCCTTCCATCGTCGAGTGGAACAGGATCGCGGTGTCCATCTTCGCGCCCATGTGCTGCAGCGGATAGGCAAGCCACTTGACCAGCCAATCCAGCGCTTCAGCGTCATTATTGCAAAGGAACGAGATCAGCCAGCGTAGGTTCTCGCACGCGGCATCATTGCGGATCGGCTCAAGCGGCAAGCCCTCGAAGGTGTTGATGTAGATCGCCGGGTCCTTGGTCATCGTCGGGTCGAACACGATGTGGTCGACGTCCACCACCCGCCGCTCCGGGCTGTTCAGCCAGAGCTGATAGGCATCACCCAGGGCCATTTTGACACTGCCCTCGGGCAGCCGGCGCTTCTTCTCACGATCCCAGGCCTCTTTCGTGCCGTCGATGTAGATGTAACGGTCGAGCGGCTCAAGCTTCAGCGCCCCGCCCTTCTTGCTGGACATCTTTCGGGCCTGTTCAAGCTCTTGCACCTGCTCGGATGCGATGAGTTTCTTGTCGGTCCGCTCCATCCACGCCTTTGCGACCGGCTTGCCGACCAGCGCCTCGAAGCCTGTCCGCTTCATCGACCGTCCCTTGTCCAAGTCCCATACATTCGTTGAGCCTTCGACCAGGGCGAATCGGCGCATCGCAGCATCAATGTCCACAGCATCGCCCCCCGCCCCCCCGTTGGCCGAGGAGACGGCCGGGCTGGGATGGACGACCTCCGATGAGGCGTGGGGAAGGTGCTGAACATCGCTGTCGAGGACCGGAGGCAGCTCGGCCTGCTCTGCCACCGATGGGGCACGGGGAAGCTCGCCCAATGGCGGCGGTGCCGGTGGACGGGACTTCGCGTCGATACCCAGGATCTGAGCTGCCGCCCTGGTCGCAGCCCTATGGTCACCGTCGTGCATCAGAATGCAGAAAACGTCGAATGCGTCGTTCTTGTGTCCATTCGCAAGTGGGTCAGAGGTGTGGTGCGAGTACAGTTTTTTGTCGTCAGTAATGGTCACACCGGGTAACCCGGAACTGCTTTGTGGGCACAACCATTTGCTACCCACCCGCTTGTAGCCATGCGCCTCAATCATTGTGGCGATGTCATGGATGCGATTGAATTCAGGTATGACCTCTGGGAGCCGGTCACCAGATCGTGCTGCAGTTGGCGACGGCTTGGACTCGGGACGAGTAGCAGCTGCAGGCGCTACCTCCTTTGGCTTCCACGGGCAAACGGCCTCCCCCTTCGGCTTGAACTCGTCCCAATCCTGCCAGATGGCCAATAAGTCGGCCGGCAGCTCTGGTAATCCATCAGCGGCCG
The DNA here is from genome assembly GCF_003935475.1 of Pseudomonas sp. p99-361. Classification (NCBI taxonomy): domain Bacteria; kingdom Pseudomonadati; phylum Pseudomonadota; class Gammaproteobacteria; order Pseudomonadales; family Pseudomonadaceae; genus Pseudomonas; species Pseudomonas sp. p99-361. The sequence goes on from NZ_RHQO01000001.1 coordinate 226,760, forward strand.
GAGGGGTACGCCATTTGTAAGGTTTGCGGGTGCCCGGATGAACGGATGGCGGAAGTACGTCCTGCACCAACCCGCCCCGCAGCTCGAAAACCGTCACTTTTTTGAAGGGTTCTGCCGCCATGCGGAAAGCCGCCTCGCGGGTGGCATCGCCATCGTCCATTGCAGCCTTCACTTGCGCCATGAGCCCTTTGTAGATGGCGCCATCGGGGTCGTTCTTGTTGGGCCAAACCAGAGCGTGCCGACTCAGTTCCACTCCCTCGGGGACGCGGAACATCACGCGGAATCGTTCAGGGTTGCCCACAGAGGTCGGGTAGGTGTCAGCGAGTGCGTCGACGTCGAGCCCAAGCGTCTGCTGCAGGACCTGCCGGGTCAGCTCGACATCATCGACGTCGAGCGAGCAGACACGGCTCGGCCCGAGCACAACACCGAGATTGTGGTTCGGGTTCGCAGTCCAAAACGCTTCAGCCTTCGAGGCATCTGTGAAATAGCCACCGGGCTTGTTCCAACCCGCCCCCTTCGGCCCCTTCTCACCTGGTTCAATCGGAACCAAGGCGAGATCGAAGGTTTCAATGTAACGCCGCGCCCAATCAGCTGTGGTAGGAGTTGGGCGCTCGCTCATCTTCGGCGCTCCCGCAGGTCCTGGCAATCGACACAGGTCTCACACCCTGCAACCAACTGCTGACGGGCCAATGGGATCGGCTCATCGCAGTCCTCGCAGTACTGCGCGCTAGGCCTGTCAGGAAGCCGGGCACGGCGCTGTAAGGACAATTGCAGGAAGTATTCCGCATGGTCATTGGCAAAATCGGCAGCGTCAGCCATGAGCTTTGTCCTCCATTGCCTGGCGCGCGCCTGCCATGATCGCCAGCACCTGGCGGATCACATCCATCCCACGTTTCTCGAGGTCGACTACTTCAGTAGCTGTCCAGACGTTATCGGCGGCCCCATCGTGCAGGCTGCCGACGAACTCACTGGATTCTTCGAGCAGCCTGGCAACTGCTTGTAACGCTTCGTTGGTGGCGGGCACCGGTTCAGGGCGATACCAAACTGCTCCTGCCGGCCGTACCAAGGCGTCAAGCAGGCGTGGGTCAGCAGTCCATTGGACGATCTCTTCCATTTCGTCAGGAGTCGGCCAACGTCGCTCTTCGTTGTGGTGGAGTTTTTTCTGCAGGGTATCCACCTCAAGGCCCATATCGAAGGCCAGCTTGGTGATACCACCGCGATAGTCGCGACCGGCGCGATAGAGCGCCTGCCGAAGGGTGAGAACCGGACCTACGCCCGGCAATAGATCAATGCGACTCATAACCGTAAATCCTCGATTTACGGTGTAGCCAGGGGACAGGGTAAGACCTATCCTACAGCTACGACCGTACAGTGCTGTGCGCCGTCGTCGCTGGACCAGGGAGGTGAGAGTCCCTGGTCCAGCACCTAATCTTTTGTTTGCCTCAGATATGCCCAATCGATATCCGGCCGCAGTGCTTCGCAACGAATCACCCCTTCCGTTTCCCGATCAAGACTCACTGCCAGTCCCGCGCTAGCACGGCGGTTGCCGTAAGCAACCTGTTTCAACTGGCCGACAGACGTCCCGCACTCGCGCGCGAAAGCCTCGAGCCGTGCCTTATCCATCGTCTTCAAGTACTCGCTAAGCGTCATAGACACCTCCATGAGCGGCGAGATTAGCAATTGCTAATTACTAAGGCAATAGCAGTTTGTAATTTACTGTTTGCTAACGGACAGCAATCATCACCACATGGATATAAACGAAAGGCGTATCGCCTCCCTCCGCACGATCATGGGCAACCTGAGCCAGAAGGAATTCGCAGAGGCTCATGACCTGGATGCGTCGTACCTGTCACAACTGCTAAACGGCCATCGCAAGCTGGGGGAAAAGGCTGCGCTGAATTTGGAGCTCAAGATCGGGCTCGCAGCAGGGACGCTGACATCTCCTCCCAACGAGGAGCCATCCACCGCAGCCCCAACCAACGTGGTTCGCCTACCTACCCGGTCGGTCAAGGACAAGAACTTCGTGCTGATACCGTATCTCGACATTGCGGCGTCAATGGGGCATGGCAAGGCAGCCCCAAACATGCACATTGAAGTCATCCGCGACATGACGGTTCACCTCGACTGGCTCAGGATGCAGGGCCTAACCTTCTCGAGAATCGAGAACCTCGCAATCATCACCGGGGACGGCGACAGTATGTCGGGAACGTTCGCGGACGGTGATGCACTGCTTGTTGATCGCGGTATTACCGAGGTCAAGACAGACGCCATCTACGTCTTTACGCTGGACGGTGACCTCTACATCAAACGCCTACAACGTCTTACCGGCGGCCTGTTGCGGATGATCTCCGACAATCCGATCTATCCCCCCATCACCATCGACGAGTCGATGATCGAGCGCATGCACATTCAAGCCCGCGTACTGCTGGCCTGGAACGCCAAAAAGATCTAACGCCTCATTGTGTTGCGACCCCACCGGCGATCCGCTGGGGAGCAACCATGCCCCATTAATTTAGCGCTTGCTATTGTTGATTCATTTAGCTTTTGCTAATTTCAGCTTCGTGCCCCCTCTCACATCAAGGACACGAAGAATGAAACCAGCACAGCACATCGGATCGGTAGCGGTCCTGATTCACCCCACTGCCTGCAGCAGCCTGGCGCGTATCCACGCGTTCCAGCGAAGCACCGGCCTGCAGCTAATCGTCACTCAGGATGGCAAAGCCCATGCAGTTGCCAAATCCGGGGGGGCGGCATGAGCGATTTCCACATATCTCTTCACCAAATCATGCTGCTGCAGCGAACGCTAGATAACGGAGGCAAAGCAACCTGCAAGCTACAACGCCCTGAAGTCTCGGTTGATGCCGTGATCGAGATCGAGAACGACAAAACCCACCACCGTATCAAGGTGACGCTTGGACCGTTCACCAGCAGCCTGAGCCTACCGCGAGCCCTTTCGACCAAATGCCAGTCCCTGCGGGATTTTTTGCAGGACTTGGCCAACGGCCGCACTGACTCCGGCGCCCAGTCGGAAGAAGCCCTCGTACTCATGGAGGCACAGGCCAGCGTGGAAGAGGTTCTTCAGGCAGGCCAGACCGTCTATGTAATTGCGACCGTCAACAGTCAACTCCCTCTCGGCGCCGTTGTGACGAACGAGCAGGGAGAGATCTGTGCCGCAGTCACCGGAGCCAGCAAAGAGCACCTTGCCGCAGCAGTACACGCAAAGCTCCGGCATGGCCCAGAGCGCATCGGGGAATGCGCATGAGCACGTTGGAACAACTACGCAATGAGTGGACCACCCCCTGCCCGACGCTGACCGCTGTCAGGGAGCGTTACTTCCCCCATATCGGATCCGACAGACGTTTCAAGGAGCTGATCAACAAAGGTCGGATTGATCTTCAACTGAGCAAAATCGACAGCTCGAAGAAAGCACAGCACGTGATCTACCTGCACAACCTTGCCGCTTATCTCGACCGACAGGCCGAACGTTCAACCCAGTCAGCTTGACCAGGCGGCCCCGGCCATCAGGGGCATACGGCCCCCGCCGACTCTCACATCAACGGCGGAGGGCTCTTTCGGAGCACAGCACATGCAATCGCATCAACAAGTTCTTGCCATGGGCATTCTCTTGCTGGCCACCCTAGCCATCCTGCCTTTCCTGTTCGCGAAAGCCCGCCAACGCGCCTTCAACCGCGGCCTGGACGCCGGCAAACAGCGCCTGAAAGCCGATCTGAAATTGCAGATCAAAGGCCTTCAAGACGACCTGGACGAAGCCCGGGCCCAGACCGAAGCGGACCAGCGCAAGCATCACCTGGCTATCGCACACCTCAAAAGCAGCATCCGCGAACTCGAAGCCCGGATCATGTCCTACACCGGGCTTGCAGTGACCAGGGCGGACTACGAGCTGCTCATCAGCGCCATAGAAACCCTGAACCTGACCGAGCGGACGCTTACGGCAATGAAGGCAACTCAGCAGGCATCACGAGCCGGTCTGCAAGCTACAGGACTGAGCGACTTGGCTAAACGCATACACGCTCAACTGCGTGAAACGCCGGCCAGCGCCGCAAATGCAGGGGCTGCAGCATGACAACCGCCCAGCAGATCAACGTGTCAGGCACTCAGCAGCAGACACTCCCCTTCCAGCGCGAACTATATGTGGACCTATTCGCGGGGGCGGGCGGAGCAAGCAGCGGCGGCGCCCGGGCCTATCGCGACCCTGATGTGGCCATCAACCACAACCCCATCGCCATCGCCGTGCACCGGGCCAACCACCGCAAGACCCGGCACTACATCAGCGACATCTACGAGGTCGATCCACTGGAGGCCACCGGCGGCCAACCGGTTGGCATCCTGTGGGCCTCCCCAGACTGCCGGCACTTCTCCAAGGCCAAAGGTGGCGCGCCACGCAGCAAAAGCGTTCGCTCCCTTCCATGGGTCGTTGTCCGCTGGGTATTCGCGACACGCCCGCGCCTGTTCCTCATGGAAAACGTCGAGGAATTCCAGGCCTGGGGGCCGCTGGACGATGCTGGTAAACCGCTCAAGACCGAGATGGGTCGGACCTTCAAGGCATTCATATCCTGCCTTACCACCGGCCTGCCTGCAGACCACCCCGATATGGAAGAAATCATGGACTGCATCGGCCAGTGGGTTCCCATGGAAGCTCTGGTGCGTGGCCTGGGTTGCAATGTGCAATGGAAAGAACGCCGTGCGTCCAACGCTGGGTCACCGACCATCCGCAAGCGCCTGTTCCTTATCGGTCGCACCGATGGCCGTCCCATTGTGTGGACCAAACCCAAGCGACACGAGAACCCCCAGGCCGATCAGCTGCCATGGCGAACCGCGGCGGAGTGCATCGACTTCTCCGACCTGGGCAAAAGCATTCTCGAACGCAAGCGCCCGCTGGTGGACAACACCTGCCGCCGGGTCGCGAAGGGATTCTGGCGGCACACCGTGCTGGCCGAGCAACCGTTTGTCATCCCCTTAAACGATCAGCAGCTGGCTGCCGCCAGCCTCACCGAGTTCGCCAACGCGAGCAACCAGCGAACCTTCAGCATTGCAGAGCCTTTGCGCACCCAGGTTGCCCAAGTGAAGGGTGGCCACTTCGCCATGGCAGCAGCACACCTCACGCATTTGACCCACCATGGCGAGCGCTCGGGCTATCCCGTCACAGAGGCAGTTCGAACCATTACCGGAGCAAACCGGGGCGAACAGGCAATGGCCACTGCCGCCATGGTGACACTGCGCAAGGGCTGCACCGGCAGCAGCCTTTTGCAGCCCGTCAACGCCCTGACCACAGGCAGCGGGCACCACGCTTTGGCCGCATGTCACTTTGAGCAGGCTAACGGCGGGTTCTACAACGGTGACGGGCGGGCTGCAAAGGCACCACTGAGCACCATTCTCGGACGAGGCACTAATCAGCGGCTGGCCACCGCCTACCTTGTGAAGTACTACGGCACGGGCGGGCAGTGGCAAGGTGTGGAAGAGCCTATGCACACGCTGCCAACGAGAGAGCGCATGGCGCTGGTCACCATCGTGCAGGTGCCAGCCGCCATCCTGCCGCCGGAACTGATGGAACGGGCCCGGAAATGCGCCCACTTCCTGCACAAGTACCTGCCTGAACACTTCCCCAATCCAGTGGATGTGGTGCTGCTCGGCGAGTATGCCCTGGTGGACTTCACCCTGCGCATGCTCAAGGCACCGGAGCTGAAGCTGGCACAAGGGTTCAGCCCTGACTACATCCTCGATCGCGGACTCTTTGAGAACCCTCACACGGGCCAGCTGGAGTGGCGCGCCATCAACAACACCGACCAGATCCGACTGATCGGCAACAGTGTTTGCCCAGACGAGGCGGAGGATCTGATCGCCGCCAACGCCAAGGATCTGATCGATCTGTACCAGCGGGAGGCCGCATGAGCCAACACGACCATCCCGCACCCGACGTGAAATTCAACGCAGCCGCGTGGCTCGGCCAGGCCGGGCTGTATCGCACTCGGTTTGACGCCGTGCGCAACTTCGAGCAGTCCGTCACGCCGGTTTCCGCTGACGAACTATTCGAGCTTGCTAGCAAACAGGTGATCAGCCAGATCAACGAGGGCCGGAACCGTGCCTAACCCAACACGAATCTGGCAACTGATCAGCCTTGTGCTCGCCATCACGCTGGTTGCCGCCCTAGTCGAGCTGTATCGCAGCAGCACCGCCCGCCGCCCAGCGGCAGGTCCATTACCGACCGTCGACATTAGCCAGAACTTCGAGCGCCTGGCCCTAAGCCCGAATGCACGCCGCGCCCATGAGAGGTATTCGTTGTGACCACCACACAGACCTACACCCCGACTACCCGGACGCCGAAAGGCATGCAACCCATGCAGCGCCCCGCCATGTCGTTCATCTGCGACATCTGCGGCAAGGCTCGCGTGAAGGGCAATCACGACCAGTGCTCCAAGGCCCGCCAGGCAGCTGGCTTCATCATCACGCGAGGTCGCAAGTCATGAGCATCGATCCACGCGACCTGTTCGTTAGCCTCAACCCCCTCGGCCTGTCCCAGCTCGAGCTGGAAAAGGACAGCTCCGGCTTCGTCGACGACCGCACCCACAACGACTACCTGGTGTTCCTGGCTGGCTACAAAGCAGGCACGGTGGATGGCGAGGAACGCGAGTGCCAGCGCCACCACCCAATAAACGCCGAGGGCTTCCAGCCCGAGATCAGCACCCTGCTTTCCGGCATGCCCTTTGCCGGTGCGGCGGGCGTACACAACCTGAATCAGGCGGAGGGCAGCAAGCCCGACCTCAACATTACTCTTCCGAAAGGTGAGCGCGAGAGCTACTCCGCCGCCCGGGAAGTCCTGACCGAGAGGATTCGTCAGATCATGGTTGAGGGCTATACAGCGGAACAAGATGACCAGTACACAACAGGACAGCTAGCTGATGCGGCCAGCGTCTACGCCGCCTGGGCTCGCACTTGGAACCTACCGTATGCCCAATGCACGCATACCCCAGCACTATGGCCATGGGCTCCAGAAACGTGGAAGCCCCAATCTCAGCGGCAAATGCTCATCAAATCGGGAGCATTGATCCTGGCTGAATTGGAGCGCCTTGATCGACAGCAGGCCCAGGAGGTTGCGCATGGCTAACCAAACTCCCCCACGGATCCGCCCAACAATGGCCTCGCACAGCCTCGACCTGCCCGCCATCTGCGATGTCTGCGGCAAAGGTAGGTCGACCAGACGACACTCGAAATGCAGTCGGATCCGCCAACTGCGCGAGGGCGATAAATGGGCAGCCTACATGGCCAATGTGGCCGCCAAACGAGCACTGGGGAGACGTGCATGAACACCGCTTTTGTTCTGATGGCGCAATACAACGGCAAAGCCATCATCTCAATAGAGCAGGTTTGCTCCGACTATTTCACGCACCTGACACCGGATATGTTTCAACGGAAGGTACTGGCCGGACAAATCCAGCTTCCAATAACCAGGCTCGAAGCTAGTCAGAAAAGCGCCAGGGGCATACATATCGCTGATCTGGCCCTGTACCTCGACCGTCAGAGAGAAGCTGCGCGCCTCGAATGCGCGCAGCTGAACAAACCTCTACGCGCAAGCTAACTAGCCTACCCGGGCGCCGAGCTTCACCGGCGCCTGGATAATCTGGTCCAACCACTTCCAACCCTTATACCCGTCTCCTCGACCGCGCAAATGCGTATAACGCCGCATCGAGTTCCAATCGCGATGGCCGGATACACTCGAAACTCTGGGTATATCCCAATCCATCTCAAACAGCCGGCTCACACCTTCGTGGCGCAGATCGTGAAAGTGCAAGTCCTCGATACCTTTCATCTTGCACGCTTTAGCCCAAGCAGTACCGACCGAGTCAGTGTTGTAGGGGAATATCTCCGGACACTCCCTCGGCATGCTCTGCACAATCTGCCATGCCTCATCTGGTAAATGACACCAGACATCATTACCTAGCTTCTGACCGGGGTTTTTCATATCCCGCACTTTTACTGCTTTTCGGTGCTCATCCAGATCGTCCCAGAGAATTCGGGTGATTTCGTCCATTCGTCTTGTCGAAAAGATCGCGAACGCCACCACCTTGGGCATGTGGATGACTGATGGCCTGCGCTGCAGCGTCTCGAAGAAGTGCTCCATCACTTTGTCGAGCTCATCCAATGTAGGCCTGCGATCTCTCTCGCGACTCCTCATGTTGTAACCGAACTTTTTCAGGACCAAACGAGCATCAGGCATTGCTAACGGATTGATCTCGTACCCCCAAGCCGCCCTGGCCAAGGACAACACCGAACCCAGGTGAGCCAAATCATTTCCGGCAGTCTGAGGCTTTACGGAGCCACCCTCAGGCCCCATGCGCCAAAGCGCATAATCCACCAGGACCTGCTGGCTGATATCGGAGTCGATCTTCTCCCCCAAGTAACTTTTCTTGATGGCATTGAGAGTCAGTCGCTTGGTTTCACCGAGAGGCCGGGCTTTCTCCGCCTCGATCAGGTAGCGCTCGATCATCTCCTTGACCGTGTGCCCCTTGCGGCCGGCCCTCTCAATCGCACCAGGTACCGCCAATTCGGTCTCTCGTCGCTTCGCCCAGGCTTGAGCAGCCTGCTTGCGGGCGAATGTCTGGGCTTCTTGGTAAACTATGACACCCTTTTTCTTGAGGCGGATCTGGACGGTGTAGCTGACCGTCCCATCGGCCTTTTTCCTTGCTCTGATCGTTGCCATGATTTTCGGTGGTACAAGCGTGATTGGCGGTGGTACATCGTACCACTGTCACACCAAAAACGCCCAAAAACCCCCAAAAACGGCACAAAAATGCGTAGACCAGAATGCCCCTAGAATCAGCCTCAAAGCCACAAACCACGCGCCCTGAGCCCTCTCGCCGCTTCAGCGTCGCACCGATGATGGACTGGACAGACCGCCATTGCCGCTTCTTCCTGCGCCTGCTGTCCAAGCAAACCTTGCTCTACACCGAAATGGTCACCACCGGCGCCCTGCTGCACAACGACGCCGACCGTTTCCTGCGCCATGACGTTTCCGAGCATCCGCTGGCCCTGCAGCTGGGCGGCAGCGTGCCTGCCGACCTGGCGGCCTGTGCCCGCCTTGCCGAGCAAGCCGGCTACGACGAGGTCAACCTCAATGTCGGCTGCCCGAGCGACCGGGTGCAGAACAACATGATCGGTGCCTGCCTGATGGCCCACCCGGCGCTGGTGGCTGATTGCGTGAAGGCCATGCGCGATGCGGTAGCCACCCCGGTGACGGTCAAGCACCGCATTGGCATCAATGGGCGCGACAGCTACGCCGAGCTGTGCGACTTCGTTGGCCAAGTGCGCGAAGCGGGCTGCCGCAGCTTTACCGTGCATGCGCGCATCGCGATTCTGGAAGGGCTTTCGCCGAAGGAAAACCGCGAGATCCCTCCGCTGCGCTACGACGTGGCAGCGCAATTGAAGGCCGACTTCCCGGACCTGGAGATTGTGCTCAACGGCGGAATCAAAACCCTCGGCGAGTGCCAGGCGCACCTGCAAACCTTCGACGGGGTGATGCTGGGGCGTGAGGCCTATCACAACCCGTACCTGCTGGCGGAGGTGGATCAGCAACTGTTCGGCAGCGAAGCTGCCGTGATCAGCCGCAGCGAGGCGTTGGCGCAGCTACGGCCGTACATCGTGGCGCACATGGAAAGTGGTGGCGCGATGCACCATGTTACCCGGCACATTCTGGGTCTGGCCCAGGGGTTCAAGGGCGCCCGGCGCTTCCGTCAGCTGCTGTCGGCGGATATTCACAAGGCGGCGCAGCCGCTGGCCGTGTTCGACCAGGCAGTGGAGCTGCTTCAGGGGCGCTGATGCGCTGTTTAGCGACAGCGGGTGCAGATGACGCCAGCACGCGCGGTGGTGTGCGGAACCTCGGGGTGGCGCCGGACTCGAAACTCATCTTCACACCACCCTTCGTGGCAGGCCCGCGCCTACCGGCCCTTGAGCGGCCGTCGGGGCTCGGGTAATGTCGAGTCATTGCACAGGACAGAGCACGCCCATGACCTCCAAGCTGGAACAACTCAAGCAGTTCACCACCGTGGTCGCCGATACCGGAGACCTGGACGCCATCACCCGCCTGAAACCGGTCGATGCCACCACCAACCCGTCGCTGCTGCTCAAAGCCGCTGCCATCAGCGGTTACGCGGACCTGCTCAAGCAGGTCAAGGCAGATGCCAAGGGCAATGTCGACCTGGCCTGCGACAAGTTTGCCGTGGCCGTGGGCTCGGGCATCCTCAAGGTCATTCCCGGGCGTATCTCCACCGAGGTGGATGCCCGCCTGTCATTCGACGAACCGGCCCTGCTGGCCAAGGCCCGGGCGTTGATCGACCTGTATGAAAAAGCCGGCGTCGGCCGTGACCGCGTGCTGATCAAGCTGGCCTCGACCTGGGAAGGCATCCGCGCTGCCGAGAAGCTGGAAAAGGAAGGTATCCAGACCAACCTTACCCTGCTGTTCTCGTTCGCCCAGGCCCAGGCCTGTGCGGATGCCGGGGTATTCCTGATTTCGCCGTTCGTGGGCCGGATCTACGACTGGTACAAGAAAAGCACTGGCCAGGACTACGTGGGCGCCGAAGACCCGGGTGTGCAATCGGTCACGCGCATCTACAACTACTACAAGGCCAATGGCTACGACACCGTCGTCATGGGTGCCAGCTTCCGCAACATCGGCCAGATCGAACAACTGGCGGGCTGCGATCGCCTGACCATCAGCCCTGACCTGCTCGACCAATTGAGCAGCGACCAGGGTGAGTTGCCGCGCATGCTCAAGCCAGGCAATGCTGGCGAGGCCAAGCAGGTGCTGAACGAAAGCCAGTTCCGCTGGGCAATGAACGAAGATGCCATGGCCACCGAGAAACTGGCCGAGGGCATCCGCCAGTTTGCCCGGGACCAGGAAAAGCTGGAAAAACTGATGGCTGAAAACGCCTGAGTAGTTTCGGCCCCGCCAGGCGGGCGTAAAGTGCCAAGCACCTTGCGCCCCATACCCTTCCCGAGCTGTTGATGACCGCCCCTACACTGCTGCCCCTCGTACTGGCCGGCCCGGTCCTGCGGCGCCTGGAACCCCAGCGCCTGGCTATCTGGCTGGTCGCCACCGAACCGCTGCACGCGCAATTCGTCTCCCACGCCAGCGACGCCCAGGTAGACTGCCAGGTGATAGCCGTAGGCAAGCACGCCTTCATTCACCTGCTGGATATCCATTTCAGCGATGCGCTGCCCTGCAACCAGTTGCTGGACTATGACCTGCTGATCAATGGCAAGGGCATCGCCGATTGGGCACCTCACCTGCTCTACCCCGGCAACCAGCGCCCCAACCTGGTGTTGCGCGAGCGCCTCGACCACCTGTTGCATGGCTCATGCCGCAAACCGCACCACCCTGCGGCCGACGGCCTGCTGTGCGCAGACCGCCTGCTGCAGGCTTGCACAACCCCGCAAGACCGCCCCGCCGTGCTGCTGATGACCGGCGACCAGGTGTATGCCGACGACGTGGCCGGGCCGATGCTGCGTGCCATCCACAGCCTGATCGCGCGCCTGGGCCTGTTCGACGAGCAACTTGAAGGTGCGGTGGTCACCGACAGCCAGGCGCTGTACCAGCACCCGGCCAGTTACTATCACCGCGCAGACCTGTTGCCGGCACAGAAGCTCAACGAAACCCTGCGCGAGCGGTTTTTCGGTGGCAAGCGCAAACCGATCTTCTCTTCCAGCAACGCTGACAACCACCTGGTGACCTTCGCCGAAGTCATGGCCATGTACCTGCTGGTGTGGTCCCCCGTGCCATGGCAGCTGGTCGACCTGGCCATGCCAGCAGGGCTCAGCGACCAACACCAGGCCCGTTACCAGCACGAGATGCCGCTGGTCCGCGGGTTTGCCGAAAACCTCGGCCAAGTGGCCAGGGCCATGGCCCACCTGCCCTGCCTGATGATCTTCGACGACCACGACATCACCGACGACTGGAACCTGTCGGCACAATGGGAGCAGACCGCCTACGGCCACCCGTTTTCACGGCGGATCATCGGCAATGCCCTGCTCGGCTACCTGTTGTGCCAGGCCTGGGGCAATGCCCCGGACACCTGCAAGCCGCTGCTCGACCAGTGCCAGGCACTGACCGGCGACAACCAGGATGCAGTGATCGGTGAGCTGCTGCGCTTTCAGGGCTGGCAGTTCAGCCTGCCTACCGAGCCGCCATTGCTGGTGCTGGACACCCGTACCCGCCGCTGGCGTAGCGAAAGCAACCTGGCCAGGCCATCCGGCCTGCTGGACTGGGAAGCGTTGAGTGAACTGCAGCAGGCGCTGCTCGATCACCCATCGGCAGTCATCGTTTCACCGGCGCCGATTTTCGGCGTGAAACTGATCGAGACGGTGCAGAAGGTCTTCAGCTGGCTGGGCTACCCCTTGCTGGTCGACGCCGAAAACTGGATGGCCCACCGCGGGGCGGCGCAGGTCATCCTCAACATATTCCGCCACTCGCGCACACCCGGGCACTACGTGGTGCTGTCGGGCGATGTGCACTATTCGTTCGTCTACGAAGTGCTGATTCGCCACCGCCAACGCAGCCCGCACTTGTGGCAAGTGACCAGCAGCGGCATCAAGAACGAGTTCCCCCGGCGCCTGCTGGACGTGCTGGACCGCCTCAACCGCTGGCTGTACTCGCCGCGCTCGCCGCTTAACTGGTTTACCAAACGCCGGGAAATGGAGGTCGTGCCACGCACGCCCAGCCACAGCAAGGCCGGGGAACGGCTGTGGAACGGCGCAGGGCTGGGGCAGGTGTTTTTTGATCGGCAGGGGCGGCCGGTACGCGTGTATCAGCTGGATGCGGGTGGCGCGCAGGCAACCGAGTTTATCGGGGGCCCGTAGCCAGGCAGCGTGGCCAGCGCGTGGGCCAGGCTCTTGCGAAGTGGCGCCGCGACGACCGCGCACGCCCCTCAAGGCACAGTGCCTAGCTGCGCTCCAGCGCATTCACCAGGTCATGGAACGCTTCGCGGTTGGAGTCATTCAGGCCCATGAGGATCTTGTGCGCCTCCAGCACCTTGGAACGCACCACGTCTTCGTTCTGGTCCTGCGACGGCAGGTCGGTCAGGCACTCGGGGCAGGGAATTGGCCGATCGACGATATTGAACACCTGATCGAAGCCCATCGATTGCAGCAACCGGGAGATGTCCGGATTGGTGGTCACCACCGTCGGCAGCAGGCCTACCTTCTGGCGCGACAGGATCGACAGCTTGGCCAGCAGGCCCAAGGTGGTGCTGTCGATGCTCTCGGTTTCGGTCAGGTCGATGACAATGGCCGAGAAGTTCAGCGCCGTGAAAATCTTCTCGATCGTTGCATCCAGCGCCGAACACAAGGTCAGGCGCACTTCACCGACAAATTTCAGTACAAAGGTACCGCTCTGCTCGGCGAACTGGATTCTACCGGTACTCATTGAAGGTTCCTGCTTAACACCAATAGGGCGATATCATCCGGCATCTCCCCAAGCGTAGCCAATCCAAAACGTTGACGCAGCCCATCCAGGCTACCACCTGCTGCCTTGACGATCTCCGGCAAGGCGGCTTCTTTATCTTTGAGCGTATCACCCGGCAAAAGGTCCAGAATGCCATCGGACATGAGGCTGATGCTGAATTGTGGCGGCAGCTCCACGACCAGGTCCTGGTAAGTGGCCTCGTCAAACAGCCCCACCGGCAGGCCACGGCCTTCCAAGTAGCGGGCGTTGCCTGGGGTGTACAGCACCGGCAGCGGCAAGTGGCCGCCAACGGCGTAGGTCAGCAGGCCCGAATCCTCGTCTATCACGCCACCTACCATGGTCACGTGCTTGCCCAGCTTGCTGTTGATCAGGCCGCGGTTGATGTGGCTGAGCACTTCCGAGGGCTTGAACTCACGCATCTTGTTGCGCTTGAGTTCGAACATGAGGCGTGTGGTCATGAATTTCAACAGCACGGTGACAAAGGCCGACGACGCGCCATGCCCTGAAACATCGGCAAGGTAGAAGGCGATACGCCGGTCATCGACGCGGAAGTAGTCGACGAAATCACCCGACAGGTACAGCGACGGGATGATCTGGTGCTCGAAGGCGAACTCGCCGGCAGCCCATGGGCTTTCCGGCAGCATGTTCATCTGCACCTGGCGGCCGGCGGTCTGGTCTTCCTGCAGCAGGTGCAGGCTGGCCTCCAGCTCGCGGTTGGCGGCTTCGAGCTTGTCGCGGTAGCGCTGGTTTTCCAGCACCAGGCGCGAGCGGTCGAGGGCGCGGCGCACCGAGTGTTCCAGTACGGCCAGGTCTTCCAGCGGCTTGATCAGGTAATCCGCAGCCCCCAGGCGCAGTGCTTCCACCGCATCACTCATGACGCCGGCACCGGACACCACGATCACCGGCACCTGCGGCGCACGCTCGCTGACCTGGCGGATCAGTTCGAGCCCGCCCATCTGCGGCATGCGCAGGTCGCAGATCACGAGGTCGGGCTGGTGCTCTTCGAAGACCTGAAGCCCCTGCTGGCCATTACCGGCCTGGAGCACGCTGAAACCACTGTCTTCAAGATACGCGGCGAGGCTCGCACGGACCACGTCGTCGTCATCGATGATCAGCAGCGTTGCACTGGTATTCTGCATGTGGGCGAACGGCGCCGATTTAGGTTGGTGCAGCGGTGTCGGCAAGGCAGACGGCCAGCTACGGGAATTCTTTGTGGTCATACTCTACTTGAGTTGTAGGACAAGAACACCTGCCCGGCAACTGTCGGCAACTGTGAGAGCAACCTTGTAAGGCGCAGACGGTACTCCCATCCGCCAGGGGTTTCAAGCATGCGTGGGTCGACCTCATCGCTCTTTACAGGGCAAATCGCCGGGAGTTATAAGAAAGTCGACCAGCGCAACCCGATGGGAAGGATGCAGCATGCCCCACACGCCCTCCAGCCACAGCGAGAAACGCGATTTCATACGCATGCGCATCGACGCCGAAGTCAGCTTGTTGCACGAAGGCCAGGTCATCGCGGCGCGCTGCCTGGACCTGTCCAGCGGCGGCATGCAGGTGCAGGCGCCAGAGCATTTTCAGGTAGGTCAGCAGCTCGAAGTGCGGATCGACTCCGACCACCCGGCCTTGAAGGGGCTGCACGCCAGCACCGAGGTGGTGTGGATCGCCGACCAACCAGGCGGGCAGCAGAAGTTCGGCTTGAGGATACTGGCAATGCATTGAAGCGGCGCCCGAAGCCGGCAGGGGCGGCGTAGCCCGGGCGCCCCTGCACAGCATGAACGGTCAGAAGTCGTCTTCGACTTCACCATCCTTGACCTTGAACTCGCGGTTCTGCAAGTAGGCATTACGAATGAAGATGTACTTGTCGCCTTGGATCAGCTTCTCGGCCGACAACAGGCTGGCGCGGGTGTCGATCACGTCCAGGGCGAAGATCGAGTTGCGGGTCGGCACGTGGTCTATGTAACGGTAAGGCCTGGTATAGGTATCCGGGTACCTGGCCACGCCATCACGCACGGTGCTCGGGCCTAGCAGCGGGATGACCACGTACGGGCCACTCGGCACGCCCCAGTAGCCCAGGGTTTGGCCGAAGTCTTCGTCGCTGCGCTGCAGGCCCATCTTGGTGCCCACATCGAAGAACCCACCCAGGCCAAAGGTGGTGTTGACGATCAGCCGCGCAGTGTCCACGCCGGCTGCATGGGGCTTGAGCTGAAGGATATTGTTGGCCAGATTGGTCACATCGCCCAGGTTACGGAAGATGTTGTGGATACCGTCTTCGAGAAACTGCGGGGTAACGGCCTCATAGCCCTTGGCCAATGGCTTGAGGGCATAGGTGTCGACCGTATCGTTGAAACGGAAGATCGGGCGATTGACCGCCTCCCAGGGATCTTCCTCGGTGGCCGCCTGGGTGGCGGCCACGGGCGCCAGCAGCATGCCGGCACAGACACAGGCCTGGGTGACTCGATCGATCACACTGGCACCGATCCTACGCATAGATGTCTCTCCATCGGGTTTCTCGACCGCCAGCGCACGGGTCGCGTGGCGTTAAGGCGGCAGTATAGAGGCTTACGGGCTGTTAGACAGCTTTACACATTTTTGCTCAATATTTTGTGAACAACTGTTGCACCAGCCCCGCTGTCACAGGGCGGTAACAATCAGCCAATAGCCTGCGGCGTATTTGGGGACGCCGCCATGCACGCTACACCCGCCCTCACCGCTGTGCTGTTCGGCCTGCGCGGTTGCCTGGTACAGAGTGCCAACGGCGCACCCGCACCGGCCCCCGGCGCGCTGGCCATCCTCGCCAACCTGCATCAGCGCCACGTCCCCTGTATCTGGCTGGATGAGATCGCCGACCCGCCGAGCCAGCGCATGGCCCAGGTGCTGCCTGACTGGCTACCGGGGCTTACGGTGACCGACCCGGGCTTGCCAGCACCCAATGCCTGCTGGCAAGCACTGATGCAGCTGGGCAGCCAATGCCTGGCAGGCTGTGTACTGGTCAGCGGCGACCCGCGGTTGCTGCAGGCGGGGCTCAACGCCGGGCTGTGGACGATCGGCCTGGCTGCCTGCAGCCCACTGTGCGAACCCGGTTCCGCCCAATGGCAAGCGCTACCCCCTGCGGAGCAGGACCTGGCGCGCGGCAAGGCGACCCTGGCGTTGTTCAGCCTGGGCGTGCATTCGGTGATCGACCACCTGGAAGCGCTGGATACCTGCCTGCAGGACATCGCGCGGCGCCGTGCCAAAGGTGAAAAACCCTGATACAGCCATGTTGACGCGGATCATGCAAAGCGCCGGCAGGTGGATTACGCTGAAAGCAGGCCAGAACCTTTGCCGCTTCGCTGAGGTCCATGGCTAGCCAAGCCATTGATGGAGAAAAGCCAATGCCTGCCCGCGAATTGCAAGAGCGCCTGAACACCTTGCGCGAGCAACTGGACCGTAACGTACCGCTTTCGGAAGAAGAGCTGGCCGCACTGCACGAAGAAGCGCGCCAGATCGAGGCACAGCTGAAACTGGAGGAAGCCACCCCGGACAACAACCTGGTGGATGGCGTGAACCTGGCGATCGAGCGCTTCGAGGCCGAACACCCCGACCTTACCGCCACCCTGCGCAGCATTGCCAACTCGTTGCACAGCATGGGGATCTGACACCACGAAGGGGTGCATTGCACCCCTTCTGCGTTACCAGCCCTTACTGGCGAACCAGCCGCTGGTTACCCGGGCTGATAGCACCGGTGCTGCGGTACGGGTTGATATCCAGCCCCCCGCGGCGCACATACCGTGCATACACGGTCAGGTGCTCCGGCTGCAGCAAGTGCTTCAAGTCCAGGTAGATGCGCTCCACACACTGCTCGTGGAAGTCGGCATGCTGGCGGAAGCTGATCAGGTAGGTCAGCAAGCTGGCGTGGTCCAGCGCCCTGCCCTTGTACTCGACGACCACGCTACCCCAATCCGGCTGCCCGGTAACCGGGCAGTTGGACTTCAACAAGTGGCTGTGTACGGTTTCTTCAACCACCCGCTCAGGGCTGCAGCGCAACAGCTCTGGCTGCGGCTGTACGTAGTTGCTGATGGCAACGTCCAACGCATCGATGCACAGACCGGGCAACGCCACCACCCCCTGGGCCTCGACCTCTGCCAACGTGCGCACCTTCACCCCAACCGGCTTGCCCGCTGCTGCCGACAGGTCCTTCGCCAAGCATGCCTGCAGCTCGTCGAGGGTGGCGAAGACTGTCTGGTTCAGCGAGTTGAGGTACAGCTTGAACGACTTGGACTCGATGATGTTGGGCGAATCGGCCGGAATGGCGAACTCACCAATCGCCACCACGGGCTTGCCAGAAGGCAGCAGCCAGCTCAGCTCAAAGCAGTTCCAGTAATCCACACCGTGCCACGGCAAGGTCTGGGCGGTAACACCCAGCTCGGCCCACTTGGCCGTACGCGGGATCGGGAACAGTTGCTCCGGGGAGTAGGTAGCGACGTATTCGCTGGCTTTGCCCAGCGGGGAGTGTTCGGCAGCGGGATGCATGTAAACTGACCTGGAGGTTCGGAATTGCCCCTAGTCTACCGGTTTTGCACCCCGCCTTGCAGGCCCCGTCACTCGATGGTCAGTGCCCCGACCATACCGGCCTGGTAGTGCCCCGGCACATTACAGGCGAACTCGATAGGCGCCGACTTGCGGAAGGTCCAGGTCAGTTCGGCGCGCTGGCCAGGCATCACCAGCACCGTGTTGCCGCCGCCGTGCGCGTGCCCACCGCCGTGATCGTTCATCTGTTCATGGCCCATCATTTGCCCAGGGTCCATCGCCTGACCATGGTCCATGCCCTGGTGGTTCAAGCCCTCATTGAACAGCTTGCCTTGCATGGCAAGCATTTCCTTCTGGTGTTCGGCGTGCATGGCCTTGTCGCCCAAGTTGAATTCGTGTGGCAGCTTGCCTTCATTCACGAGCACGAAACGTACGGTTTCGCCAGCTTTTACCTGCAGGCTCTTGGGCTCGAAGGCGATGTCCTTGAGTACCACCTCTACAGTGCGGGTGGCCTTGGCCGCCGGGGCTGGCTCGCCGAAGGCAAAGGTGCCGGCCTGGCCGGCTGGGGCCGGCAGGCTGGCCATGGCAAGGGTGGCGGCGAGGAACAGGCGTTTCATGATGACTCCGGGAATACACGACAGGGTGCAGCCACATTAGTCACCGGTGACTGGCAACTGGCTGACAGCAAGATTACAACTTTGTCAGGTTGGGCATGCAGACACACCGTCACGTATCATTTCAGCCGCCCCAGCGGCTTACGCACGGGGCGCGCCGTCTCCACCATCACCGCAAGCCAGCTGAAACCTTGGTGCCTCTATGAAACTGCTGATCGTCGAAGACCAGGCCCGTACCGGCCAGTACTTGCGCCAGGGCCTGAACGAGGCCGGCTTCGCCACCGAACTGGCCAGCGATGGGGAGACCGGCCAGTTCCTGGCCCTGAGCGGCGACCACGACCTGCTGATCCTGGATGTGATGCTGCCCGGTCGCGACGGTTGGCAGATCCTGCAGGCCGTGCGCCAGGCCGGTCGGGATACGCCTGTGCTGTTCCTGACCGCGCGCGATGCCGTCGAGGACCGGGTACATGGCCTGGAGCTGGGCGCAGACGATTACCTGGTCAAACCGTTCGCCTTTTCCGAACTGCTGGCGCGGGTGCGCAGCCTGCTGCGCCGTGGCGCCAGCCCGAGCCAGGACACCACCCTGAGCCTGGCCGACCTGCGCCTGGACCTGATCCGCCGCCGCGCCGAACGCGCAGGCAGTCGTATCGACCTGACCGCCAAGGAATTTTCCCTGCTGGAACTGTTGCTGCGCCGGCAGGGCGAGGTGCTGCCGAAGTCGCTGATTGCCTCACAGGTGTGGGACATGAACTTCGACAGCGACACCAATGTGATCGAAGTGGCAATCCGCCGCCTGCGCCTGAAAATCGACGACCCGCACCCCAACAAGTTGATCCACACCGTGCGCGGCATGGGCTATGTACTCGAAGAGCGGCCAGCGTGATGCGCCGGGTATCCCTCGGTAGCCGCCTGGCGCTGCTGTTCGCCGCGTGCACCGCCGCTGTTTCGCTGGGCGCCGGCCTGTTGTTCAACCGGGCCAGTGAGCAGCATTTCATCGAACTGGATCAACAACTACTCGCCTCACGGCTGTCGCTGCTGCGCACGCAACTGGACGGCATCACTACCGCCGAAGCGCTGAAGGCGCGCCTGCCCGCCCTGCGCGAAGCGCTGAGCCATCAAGCCAACCTGGCCTTGCGCATCAGCGGCGCCGACGGCACGCCCTGGTTCGCCAGCCGCAGCGGCCTGCCGCCGGCAGTGCTGCCGACCGGGCTGGGCACCCAGCATGCCCAAGGGGCGGACTTCCGCAGCCTGACCGCGCCCTTGGCGCCGGGCAGCAACGCATCGCCACAACTGGCGTTGTACCTTGATATCACGCACCACCAGCATTTCCTGCAAGGCATGCAGCGCCTGATCTGGCTGACCGTCGGCCTGTCGGCGCTGGCCACCGCGCTGCTGGGCGCCTGGGCGGCCCGCAGCGGTCTGCGGCCTTTGCGGCAAATGGGCCAGGTGGCCGCTGGGGTGTCGGCTCGCTCGCTCACCACCCGCCTGCCAGTGGCCCAGATGCCCGTAGAACTGGCCGAGCTGGCCAGCACCATGAACGCCATGCTGCAGCGCCTGGACGATGCGTTCCAGCGCCTGTCGGCGTTCTCCGCCGACATCGCCCACGAGCTTCGCACACCGCTGTCCAACCTGCTGACCCACACCCAGGTCACCCTCACCCGCCCGCGCAGCCTGGAAGAATACCGCGAGGCCCTGCATGGCAACCTGGAGGAGCTGCAATGGATGGCGCAGATGATCAATGACATGCTGTTCCTCGCCAAGGCCGACCATGGGCTGCTGGTGCCTGGGCAAGCGCCACTGGCACTGCATGAGGAAGTGGATGCGCTGCTGGAATACTACGCACCGCTGGCCGAAGACGGCGACGTGCAGATGCTGCGCGAAGGTGAGGCCATGCTGCACGGCGACCGGCACATGCTGCGCCGGGCCCTGTCCAACCTGCTGGATAACGCCCTGCGCTTTACCCCGGCAGGCGGGCAGATACGGGTGGCCCTGGCAGCGGGGCCCAGCATAAGCGTGGCCAATACCGGCGCGGCCATCGAGCCCGCGGCCCTGCCACGGCTGTTCGACCGCTTCTACCGGGTAGACCCGGCACGGCGTGAAGGCAGTAGCGAGCATGCCGGCCTGGGGCTGGCGATTACCCGGTCGATCGTGCAGGCCCATGGCGGCTGCATTCGCGCGGAGTGCGCGCAGGGGTGGACGCGCTTCGTGATCGAATTCACTGAAGGCCGGTGAAACAGGCTGCCTTGCAGCCCGCTGCGCAAGCCTTCAGCTGTGGCTCAAACCGCCAAGCCAATGGCCGGCTGCACCTGCGAAGCCCGGTAAGCCGGGTAGATGGTCGCCAGGAAGCTCATCACCAGGCCGGCGGTGCAGATCATCAGCACATCGCTCCCCTCCAGTTGCGACGGCAAACTGCTGACGAAGTACACATCCGAGGTGAAGATGTGCTGCCCGCTCACCCGCTCCAGCCAGCCGACGATCTGGCTGACGTTCAGCGCGGCAATCACGCCTAGCACCCCGCCAATCAGGGTGCCGACAATACCGATCAGGCTGCCCTGGACCATGAACGTACCCATGATCTGCGCTGGCGTGGCGCCCAGGGTGCGCAAAATGGCGATGTCCGGGCCTTTGTCGTTCACCACCATCACCAGGGTGGCGATGATGTTGAACGCCGCCACTGCAATGATCATCATCAGCAACAGGCCGATCATGGTCTTTTCCATCTTCATCGCACTGAACAAGCTGCCCTGGGTGTGCGACCAGTCATCGGCACGGTAGGCATCGCCCAGCCCGGCGGCGATGGCCTTGGACACCTGCGGCGCGGCGTACAGGTCGTGCAGCTTCAGGCGCACGCCTTGCACCTGGCCCGGCGCCCAGCGCTGCATCTGGCCAGCATCGGCCATATGGATATAGGCCTGCGAGCCATCCAGTTCGGCGCCGACCTTGAAGATGCCGACCACGGTCAGGCGCTGCATGCGCGGGGTGATACCACCCGGCTCCTTGCTGATTTCCGGCACGATCAAGGTCAGCTTGTCGCCGGTATTCAGGCGGAAACGGCGGGCCGTGAGCTCACCGATGACCACGCCGAACTCACCGGGCTGCAGGTCCTGCAAGCGGCCCTGGACGATGTGCTGGCCGACGATGGAGACCTTGCTCTCCTCGGCCGGGTCGATACCGCTCACCTGGATCGGCTGCATCGCGCCCTTGTACGAGAGCATGCCTTCCATTTCGGTAATGGGCGCGGCGGCCATCACTGCCGGGTTCTGCAGCGCCGCATCGGCAACCTTGTGCCAGTCGTCCAGTGGCTGCACCCCGAGGATGGCGGCATGCGGCACCAGGCCCAGGATGCGCGAGCTCATTTCGCGCTGGAAGCCGTTCATCACCGACAGCACCACGATCATCGCCAGCACGCCCAGCGACAGGCCGATCATCGAGGTCATCGAGATGAACGAGATGAAGTGGTTGCGGCGCTTGGCTCGGGTGTAGCGCGCGCCGATGAAAATGGGCAAGGGTCTGAACATGTACAAAATCACCCAATGAAAACAGGAAAACGGGGCAACGCCTGTTACCCCGTACAGTCGCTCAGATCGCCACCAGGTGGCCGTCGTCGAGCTTCAATACACGGTCCATCTGGCGCGCCAGGCTGAGATCGTGCGTTACCACCAGGAACGCTGTGCGCGAAGCACTGGACAGCTCCTGCATCAACTCCTGAATGCCCTGGGCAGTATGGTGGTCGAGGTTGCCGGTAGGCTCGTCGAGCATCACCAGGCCAGGGCGGTTGACCAGGGCCCGGGCAATGGCCACACGCTGGCGCTCGCCACCCGACAGCTCGGCCGGCTTGTGGTTGAGGCGGTGGCCCAGGCCTACGCGCTTGAGCAGTGCTTCGGCCCGCTCACGGGCCTCGGGGATGGGCGTGCGGCCGATCAGCAAGGGCATGCACACGTTTTCGATGGCGGTGAATTCCGGCAGCAAGTGGTGAAACTGGTAGACAAAGCCCAGTTCACGGTTGCGCAGCAGGCCGCGGGCACGCTCACCCAGCGCCGACAGCTCTTCGCCCGCCAGCCAGACGCTGCCCTGGGTGGGCCGGTCAAGGCCGCCCAACAGGTTCAGCAAGGTGCTCTTGCCAGAGCCCGAGCTGCCGACAATGGCAATGCGCTCACCGGCGTGCAGCTCCAGGTTGAGGCCGGACAGCACCTGCACCGACTCCGGGCCCTCGTCGTAGGACTTGCCCAGGTTGCGGCAACTCAGAACGGCTTTATCACTCATGCGCGACTCACTCATAACGTAGCGCCTCGGCAGGCTGGGTGCGGGCCGCACGCCAGGCCGGGTACAAGGTGGCGAAGAAACTCAGGACCAGCGCCGCGCCACAGACCATGTACACGTCCTGGGCCTGGATCTGCGACGGCAGGTAATCGATGAAATACACGTCGGCATTGAGGAACTTGTGCCCGATCAGTTTCTCGATGCCGGCGATGGCGGCACTGACATTCAGTGCGGCAAGAATGCCGACCACGGCGCCGATCAGGGTACCGATCACCCCGATCACCGTGCCCTGGACCATGAAGATGAGCATGATTTGCCCGGGCGTCGCGCCGAGGGTGCGCAAGATGGCGATGTCGCCACGCTTGTCGTTGACCACCATCACCAGCGTGGAAATGATGTTGAACGCGGCCACCGCCACGATCAGCAGCAACAGCAGGCCGATCATGGCTTTTTCCATGCGGATCGCCTGGTACAGGTTACCGTGGGTACGGGTCCAGTCGCGGCTGTAGAACGCCTGGTCACCCAACTGCTGGGCGATGCTCCAGGCTACCCGCGGCGCCTGGAGCAGGTCGTCGAATTTCAGGCGCAGGCCCTGTACCTGGTCGGGCTTCCAGCGGTGCAGGCGCGACAGGTCGCTGATGTTGGTCAGGCCCAGGTAGCCGTCGATCTCGCCCGCGCCAACGTGGAAGGTGCCGACCACGGTGAAGCGCTTCATGCGCGGGAACATGCCGGCCGGGGTCACGCTGACCTCGGGGGCGACGAAGGTGAGCTTGTCGCCGATGGCCACACCCAGCTTGGCCGCCGCCTTGTCACCGATCATGATCCCCCACTCGCCCGGCGCCAACTGGTCCAGGTGCCCCTGCAAGACAAAGTTGTCGATGATCGACACCTCGCGCTCGCGGGCCGGGTCGATGCCATTGAGCAGCACTTTCTGCACCTTGCCATCGTGGGTCAGCAGGCCTTGCATCTGGGTGAACGGCGCAACCGCCACCACCTGCGGATTCTGCTTTACTTGTTGGGCAAGGGCCTGCCAATCGGCAATGGGTTGGCCGCTCTCCAGCGTGGCATGCGGGATCATGCCCAGCACGCGGGTACGCATCTCGTGGTCGAAACCGTTCATCACCGACAGCACCACGATCATCACCACCACGCCCAGGGCGAGGCCGATCATCGAGGTCAGGGAAATGAACGAGACGAAGTGATTGCGACGTTTGGCACGGGTATAACGCGTACCGATAAATGCGAAAAGAGGTCTGAACATGTCGGGGCTTGTTCGGATGAAAGGGAACGTCCTTGTGGCGAGGCGCCTACGGCGGCTTTACACTCGGACCACCGCCGCTACCTTGGGTTCGCCATGACGACATTAGACGAAGAAGATCGCCGCGAATACTACCGCATCGACGATCGGATCGCACTTCAAATAAGCCCCCTAAGCGCGGCCGAAGCCCTTGACCCAGATGTATTGCAAGATGATTCCCCACTGTTCAACCTGCTCAGCGAGCTGCACCTGTCGGACTTCGAGGCGCAGCACCTGCTGCGCCAGCTGAGCGACAAGGACCGCACCCTGGCCGCCTTCCTGCGCGCGCAGAACAAACGCCTCGACCTGCTCAGCGCAGTGGTTGCCCAGACCCTGCTCGGCGAAGTCGGGCAACCCCAGCCAGTGGTCATTTCCGAAGGCGGTATCGAATTCACCCAGCACAACCCGCTTGCCCCAGGCACCCGGGTCAAGGTGAAAATGGTGCTGATGCCACGTGCCCACGGCCTGCTGCTGCGCGGTAAAGTCACCCACTGCGACCAGCGCACCGGGGGCGGTTACGACGTCGGCACCGAGTTCATCGACATGACCGACGCCCAACGGCAACTGCTGGCCCGTTACATCCTGCAGCGCCAACAGCAGCAACGGCGCCAGCAACTGGAACAGAACAGCCCTGCATCCTGAACCTGTTTTCTCTGATCTGAAGGAACGAACGTGACCCTGATCTACGGCCATCGCGGCGCCAAGGGCGAAGCACCCGAAAATACCCTGACCAGCTTCCAGCAGTGCCTGGCACATGGCGTGACCCGCTGCGAACTGGACCTGCACCTGTCAGCCGACAACCAGCTGATGGTGATCCACGACGCCACCCTCAAGCGCACCACCGGCCGGCGCGGCAAGGTGGTCGAACACCCGGCCGCCGACCTGGTCAAGGTCGATGCCCGCAAGGGTGGGCCAGGCCACGTGCAGCCCTGCCCGATTCCCACGCTGGAAGAGCTGTTCCAGAAATGCCCGTTCGAGCACTGGCAACTGGAGGTGAAAAGCGCCTCGCGCACGCGCGCTGCCACCACCGTTCTGGCCATCCGCGAGCTGGCCCAGCAGTACAACTTGCTGGACAAGGTCACCATCACCTCCAGCTCGCGCGAAGTACTGGGTGCAGCCCAGGAGCTGGTGCCAGATGTGAAGCGTGGGCTGGTGGCGGAGTACGCGTGGCTCGACCCGTTGAAGGTCGCCCAGAACTACGGCTGCGACTTGCTGGCCCTGAACTGGACGCTATGCACCCCCGAACGCCTGCTCAAAGCACAGGCCCAGGGTTTGCACGTGTCGGTGTGGACGGTCAACGAGCCGGCACTGATGCGCCGGCTGGCTGACTTTGGCGTGGACAGCCTGATTACAGACTTTCCCGGTTTGGCCAAGACCACCCTCGGGCAGGGTTGAAATCGGTCTCTCCGACCGGCTCAGGCCACCGGTCGGAGCCGCTCAAAAAAGCCGGTTCAGGCCGTCGTAGGCAGCTACCCGGTAGGCTTCGGCCATGGTCGGGTAGTTGAACGTAGTGTTGACGAAATACTTCAGGTTGTTCTGCTCACCTGGCTGGTTCATGATCGCCTGGCCGATGTGGACAATCTCCGAGGCCTGGTAGCCGAAGCAGTGAACACCCAGGATTTCCAGGGTTTCGCGGTGGAACAGGATCTTCAGCATGCCTTGCGGCTCGCCGGCAATCTGCGCCCGCGCCATGCTCTTGAAGAACGCCTTGCCCACTTCGTACGGCACCTTGGCCTGGGTCAGCTCCTGCTCGTTCTTGCCGATCGAGCTGATTTCCGGAATGGTATAGATGCCGGTCGGCACGTCATTGACGAAACGCCAGCTGCCGTTGTCCACGATGCTGCCAGCGGCCGAGCGGCCCTGGTCATGGGCGGCACTGGCCAGGCTTGGCCAGCCGATCACGTCACCGGCGCCGTAGATGTTCGGCACGCTGGTACGGTACGCCTCGTCGACCTCGATCTGGCCCCGGCTGTTGACCTTGATGCCAATGTTCTCCAGGCCCAGCTTGTCGGTGTTGCCGGTACGGCCGTTGCACCACAGCAAGGCGTCGGCCTTGATCTTCTTGCCCGACTTCAGGTGCAGGATCACACCGTTGTCCAGGCCTTCGACGCGCTCATAATCTTCGTTGTGGCGCACGGTGATGTTGTTGTTGCTGAAGTGGTAGCTCAGCGCCTGGGAAATTTCCGAGTCGAGGAAGCTCAGCAACTGGCCGCGGTTGTCCACCAGCTCTACCAGCACACCCAGGCCACTGAAGATCGAAGCGTATTCGCAACCGATAACGCCGGCGCCGTAAACGATCAGCTTGCGCGGGGTGTGGCTGAGGCTGAGGATGGTATCGCTGTCGTAGACGCGCGGGTGGTGGAAGTCGATGTCGGCCGGGCGGTAGGGGCGTGAACCGGTCGCGATGATGATGTGCTTGGCATTGAGCTTTTCCACCACGCCGTTCGAGCACACCACTTCCACGGTCTGCTCGTCGGCAAAACTGCCGGTACCGACGAACACGTCAACCCGGTTGCGGGCGTAGTAGCCCGTGCGCGAAGCCACTTGCTTGGCGATGACCTTCTCGGCGCTTTTCAGCACGTCCGGGAACGAAAACCAACGCGGCTCGCCAATGGCACGGAACATGGGGTTGGTGTTGAACTGCATGATCTGCCGCACCGAGTGACGCAGTGCCTTGGACGGGATGGTGCCCAGGTGGGTGCAGTTACCACCGACCTGGCGACGGTCATCGACCATCGCAACCTTGCGCCCTGCTTTGGCGGCATTCATTGCCGCGCCTTCACCGGCCGGGCCGGAACCCAGCACCACTACGTCGTAGTTGTAGACAGCCATGCGTACTCCTTCAGAACTGGCCCGCAAGCCACGGTCGCTCGCGGGACGCGATCATGCCGCCGGGGCGCCATGAGAAAATTCGGGTGCAGTCTAATCAAGCGTGAACGCCGCGCACATTAACCCTTGGTCGCGTCGTAGGCCAATTTCGCCCGCACTACATATGCTTTACCGATCCCTGGCGGCAATCATCCCTGCTTGCGCTTTCACTCGCCTTTCACCGCCTGCGCAAACGCGGGCGTAGCTCGGGAGACGCAGCCACCCCCGGCCCGAGTCACCCGAACGGCGGCACGGGCATGCGCACCTGGCTCCGGACACGGGCATCGATAGGGGGTGCCAATAGCGCCGGCCATTGTCCTCGAAATAGTGCCGCTCGTCATCCGAGCCCAAGTGATTTACCGGGCGTACGCACCTGCAAAGGCCGCAGCAACATGAAAAGCAGGCAAAAAAAACGGGAACCCGAAGGTTCCCGTTTCTTCATTGCCTTACCCGCGAATCAGCGTGGGAACGCAGGCGGGTTCACACCGGCCATGTCTTCCATCACGCGAACCACCTGGCAGCTGTAACCGAATTCGTTGTCGTACCACACGTACAGAACAACACGGTTGTCATTGGCGATGGTCGCTTCAGCGTCCACCACACCGGCGTGGCGCGAGCCAACGAAGTCAGTCGAAACCACTTCCTGCGAGGCAACGTAGTCGATCTGCTTGTGCAGCTCCGAGTGCATTGCGGTCTGGCGCAGGTACTCGTTGATTTCGTCGCGAGTAGTGGCCTTTTCCAGGTTCAGGTTGAGGATGGCCATCGAAACGTTCGGCGTAGGTACGCGGATGGCGTTGCCGGTCAGCTTGCCCTTGAGCACTGGCAGTGCCTTGGCAGCAGCGGTGGCGGCACCGGTTTCGGTGATGACCATGTTCAGCGGCGCGGCGCGGCCACGGCGGCTGCCCTTGTGGAAGTTGTCGATCAGGTTCTGGTCGTTGGTGAACGAGTGAACGGTTTCGACGTGGCCGTTGACGATGCCGTACTGGTCGTTGATGGCCTTGAGCACCGGCACGATGGCGTTGGTGGTGCAGGAAGCTGCCGAGATGATCTTGTCATCGGCCGTGATATCGCCGTGGTTGATGCCATGCACGATGTTCTTCAGCGCGCCTTTGCCAGGTGCGGTGAGGATCACGCGGGCAGCGCCCGGGCAGGCCAGGTGCTGGCCCAGGCCGTCGGCATCACGCCATACACCGGTGTTGTCGACGATCAGCGCGTTTTCGATACCGTACTGGGTATAGTCGACTTCGCTTGGGTTCTTGGCGTAGATAACCTGGATCAGGTTGCCGTTGGCAGTGATGGTGTTGTTGGCTTCATCGATGGTGATGGTGCCATCGAACGGGCCATGCACCGAGTCACGGCGCAGCAGGCTGGCACGCTTGACCAGGTCGTTTTCGGCGCCCTTGCGCACAACGATGGCGCGCAGGCGCAGGCCGTCGCCGCCACCGGTCTTCTCGATCAGGATGCGCGCCAGCAGGCGGCCGATGCGGCCGAAGCCGTACAGCACCACGTCAGTGCCTTTGCGCGCCGAAGCGTTCTGCTGGCCAACCACGTCGGCCAGCTCTTCACGGACGAACTGCTCGGCAGTGCGGCCATTGCCTTCCTGCTTGAACTTGTTGGCCAGCTTGCCCAGGTCGACCGAAGCGGCGCCCAGTTTCAGCTCGCTCATGGCTTTGAGCAGGGGGAATGTCTCGTGGACGGACAGTTCGGTTTCGTCGGTTTGGCGATGACGCGCAAAGCGGTGCGCCTTGAGGATCGAGATAACCGAACGGTTGATCAGGCTGCGGCCATAAATCGAGCTCACCACATTGTTGTTGCGGTAGAGCTGACCGATAAGCGGGATCATCGCTTCAGCCAGGGCTTCACGATCGATCCACTCACCAAGACACTGGTCGGGCTTCTGAGTCACGGGAACCTTCCACATGTAGGGACAGAAAAAAGGGGCTACATTATGACGCCCCAACACAGAACCGGCAATGAGCGCCTGTCGCAGTGAGCCAAGCCAGCATTCATGCCCTTTGGAGCCTGACAGCCGGCACCGTCACCGGTACAATCGGTCTCTTTGCCGCAACGCTTGGAGTGCAATCTCCCGTGTCAGTTCTGCGCCTACCGCAAATGTCGGCCACGGCCGGCAAACAAACCTGGGGCAACCTGCCCGGTGCCGCCCTCAGCCTTGCCATCGCCGAGGCCGCCAGCAGCGCTGGCCGCTTCACCCTGTTATTGACGGCCGACAGCCAGGCCGCCGACCGCCTGGAACAGGAGCTGCGTTTCTTCGCACCCGACCTGCCGGTGCTGCCGTTTCCCGATTGGGAAACCCTGCCCTACGACCTGTTCTCGCCGCACCAGGACATCATCTCCCAGCGCATCGCCAGCCTTTACCGCTTGCCTGAGCTGAG
This sequence comes from Pseudomonas sp. p99-361, assembly GCF_003935475.1. Taxonomy (NCBI): domain Bacteria; kingdom Pseudomonadati; phylum Pseudomonadota; class Gammaproteobacteria; order Pseudomonadales; family Pseudomonadaceae; genus Pseudomonas; species Pseudomonas sp. p99-361. Next base: position 256,169 of record NZ_RHQO01000001.1, read on the forward strand.
CCACGGCATCCTCGTGGTGCCGGTGACCACCGCCCTGCACCGCCTGGCACCCACGCGTTTTCTGCTGGGCAGCAGCCTGGTGCTGGACGTGGGCCAGACCCTCGACGTGGAGCAGATGCGCACGCGGCTGGAAGCCACCGGCTACCGCTGCGTCGACACGGTCTATGAGCATGGCGAGTTCGCCGTGCGCGGTGCACTGATCGACCTGTTCCCCATGGGCAGCAAGCTGCCCTACCGCATCGACCTGTTCGATGACGAGATCGAGACCCTGCGCACCTTCGATCCCGAGACCCAGCGCTCGATAGACAAGGTGGATTCCGTGCGCCTGCTGCCTGCGCGCGAATTCCCCATGCAAAAGGACGAAGTGACCCGCTTCAAGGCACGCTTTCGCGAACGCTTCGACGTCGACTTCCGCCGCAGCGCGATCTTCCAGGACCTGGCCAGCGGTATCATCCCCGCCGGTATCGAGTACTACCTGCCCTTGTTCTTCGAAGAAACCTCCACCCTGTTCGACTACCTGCCGGCGGACACCCAGGTGTTTTCGCTGCCGGGGGTGGAACAGGCCGCCGAACACTTCTGGAACGACGTGCGCGGGCGCTATGAAGACCGCCGTGGCGACCTCAGCCGGCCACTGCTGCCACCGGCCGAGCTGTTCCTGCCGGTCGAAGACTGCTTCGCCCGGCTCAAGCAGTGGCCGCGGGTGGTGGTCAGCAGCGACGACCTGGAAGCCGGCGCAGGGCGCGAGCGCTTCCCGGCGCGCGCCCTGCCCAACCTGGCGATCGAGGCCAAGGCCAACCAGCCACTGGCCGAGCTGGCCAGCTTCCTCGACCAGTTCCCCGGCCGCGTGCTGTTCACCGCTGAATCGGCGGGCCGACGCGAGGTATTGCTGGAGCTGCTCGAACGGCTGAAGCTGCGCCCGCACACCGTTGATGGCTGGCACGATTTCATCACCGGTGCCGAGCGCCTGGCCATCACCATCGCCCCACTGGACGAAGGCCTGCTGCTGGACGACCCGGCCATTGCCCTGGTCGCCGAAAGCCCGCTGTTCGGCCAGCGCGTCATGCAGCGCCGGCGCCGTGACAAACGTGGCGAAACCGCCAATGACGCGGTAATCAAGAACCTTACCGAACTGCGCGAAGGCGCACCGGTGGTGCACATTGACCACGGCGTAGGCCGCTACCTGGGCCTGGCCACGCTGGAAATCGACGGCCAGGCTGCAGAGTTCCTGACCCTGGAATATGCCGAAAACGCCAAGCTTTATGTGCCGGTCGCCAACCTGCACCTGATCGCCCGCTACACCGGCAGCGACGACGCCCTGGCACCGCTGCACCGGCTGGGTTCGGAAGCCTGGCAGAAGGCCAAGCGCAAGGCTGCCGAACAAGTCCGCGACGTGGCCGCCGAACTGCTCGACATCTACGCCCGGCGTGCCGCGCGCAAAGGCTACGCCTTCGCCGACCCGTCCGCCGACTACGCCACGTTCAGCGCCGGCTTCCCGTTCGAGGAAACCCCCGACCAGCAGGCCGCCATCGAAGCCGTGCGCGCCGACATGCTCGCGCCCAAGCCGATGGACCGCCTGGTCTGTGGCGACGTGGGCTTCGGCAAGACCGAAGTGGCCATGCGCGCGGCGTTCATTGCCGTGCACAGCGGCCGCCAGGTGGCGGTACTGGTGCCGACCACCCTGCTCGCCCAACAGCACTACAACAGCTTCCGCGACCGCTTCGCCGACTGGCCGGTGACCGTGGAGGTGATGAGCCGTTTCAAGTCCGCCAAGGAAGTCGCCGCCGCCGCCGCAGACCTGGCCGAGGGCAAGATCGACATCCTGATCGGCACCCACAAGCTGCTGCAGGACGACGTACGCTTCAAGGACCTGGGCCTGGCAATCATCGACGAAGAGCACCGTTTTGGCGTACGCCAGAAGGAGCAGCTCAAGGCCCTGCGCAGCGAAGTCGACATCCTCACCCTCACCGCCACCCCCATCCCGCGCACGCTCAACATGGCGGTGGCGGGCATGCGCGACCTGTCCATCATCGCCACGCCGCCGGCGCGCCGCCTGTCAGTGCGCACCTTCGTCATGGAGCAGAACAAGAGCACCGTCAAAGAGGCGCTGCTGCGCGAACTGCTGCGCGGCGGCCAGGTGTATTACCTGCACAACGATGTGAAAACCATCGAGAAATGCGCAGCCGACCTCGCCGAACTGGTACCCGAGGCACGCATCGGCATCGGCCATGGGCAAATGCGCGAGCGTGAACTGGAACAGGTTATGAGCGACTTCTACCACAAGCGCTTCAATGTGCTGGTGGCTTCGACCATCATCGAAACCGGTATCGACGTGCCCAGCGCCAACACCATCGTCATCGAACGCGCCGACAAGTTCGGCCTGGCCCAGCTGCACCAGCTGCGCGGCCGGGTTGGCCGCAGCCACCACCAGGCTTACGCCTACCTGCTCACGCCCACCCGGCAGAAGGTCAGCGCCGACGCCGAAAAGCGCCTGGAAGCGATCGCCAACACCCAGGACCTTGGCGCCGGCTTCGTGCTGGCGACCAACGACCTGGAAATCCGCGGTGCCGGCGAGCTGCTGGGCGAAGGCCAGAGTGGGCAGATCCAGGCCGTTGGCTTCACCCTGTACATGGAAATGCTCGAGCGCGCAGTCAAGGCCATTCGCAAGGGCACCCAGCCCAACCTGGAACAGCCACTGGGCGGCGGCCCGGAGATCAACCTGCGCCTGCCGGCGCTGATCCCCGAAGACTACCTGCCCGATGTGCATGCCAGGCTGATCCTGTACAAGCGCATTGCCTCGGCGGCCGACGAAGAGGGCCTCAAGGACCTGCAGGTCGAAATGATCGACCGCTTCGGCCTGCTACCGGAACCCACCAAGAACCTCATGCGCCTGACGTCGCTCAAGCTGCAGGCGGAAAAGCTCGGCATCAAGAAAGTCGATGCCGGCCCCAATGGCGGCAAGCTCGAGTTCGAGGCCGAAACCCCGGTAGACCCGCTGACCTTGATCAAATTGATTCAGGGCCAGCCCAAACGCTACAAGTTCGAAGGCGCGACCCAGTTCCGCTTCCTGGTGCCAATGGAGCGCCCGGACGAACGCTTCAACACCCTGGAGGCGCTGTTCGAGCGCCTGACCCCACAGCCTGCCTAAGGAAGATTCATGCGTGCCATCCGTTGCCTGACCCTGCTGCTGGCGCTGTTCGCGCCAGCCGCCTTCGCCGAAGGCCTGTATCAGGTAGAAATGATTCTGGTGCGGCAGAACAGCGTGCCCGCCTTTACCAGCCCGTTCGCACCGGAAGACTGGAGCGGCGGTGCTGCGCGCCTGCACAAAGACGCCGAGCAACGCCCGGCGCTGGAAGACGAAGCCACCCGCCTGGAGGCGACCGCAGACTACACCGTGCTGATGCACAAGGCCTGGCAGCAGCAGGTGGGTGACCAACCCAGCCGCATCGCCCTGGGCGAAGGCGCCGAGCAATTCGGCCATTTCCCTATCGAAGGCAACCTGAGCATTGCCCAAGGGCGCTTTATCGCGGTGGAGGCCAACTTCTGGGTCAACCAGCTGGATGGCAACGGCAGCGTGCTGCAAAGCGAGCAGTTCAAGCAAAGCAACAGTAACGTCAAAGGTGGGCAGCTGACCTTCCTCGACGGTGGGCACCTGGCGGTGCTGCTGAAGATCACGCCACCGGGCACGCCGAAAATGCCGGCCATGGACCCGGAGATGATGGAGCAGTAAGCGCATGAAGCCAGATGCCGCCGAGTTGGTGAACCAATACCCGAACTGGACCCAGTCGTTCAGCAAGGCCACCCTGCAGCGCGCAGAACGCTATGCCGACGAAGGCCGGGTGGAACTGGACGCTATCTATCGCCAGACCATCACCGCCCGGTGCGAAGGCAGCGGCGACAATGTCTACCAGCAAACCATCGAACTGCACATTGCAGGCGGCCGCTGCCACGTCGAGGGTGAGTGCGACTGCCCGGTACGGCAAAACTGCAAGCATTGCGCTGCGGTACTGTTCACCCTCAGCGGCCCCGACATCAGCACCGAGCCTGTGCAAAGCCCGCCGGGTACGCTGTCGGCCGAACTGCAACACTGGCTCAGTGGCCTGGAGCAGCCGCCGGCCCAGACCGGCGCAGCCGATGACAAACGCGGGCGCATGGTCTGCTACCAGTTGCAACTGACCGATGCTGCCGGCTGCTCGCTGCTGGTGCGCAAAGGCACACGCAGCGAGGACGGCATCCGCTTCAGCCGGGTGCAGTCGCTTTACGATTTTCTCTACGAGCCGCCGCGCTTCGTCACCGACCAGGACACGCGCATCCTGCGCCTGCTTGCGGCATTGAACCAGGGGGCCGGCCAGGACCGCGGCTACCAACTCAAAGGCCAGGAAGGCGGGGAACTGTTCCAGCGCGCACTGGAAACCGGGCGCATGCTGTTCGACGTCAACATGCCCCTGCTGCACGAAGGCCCGACGCGCCCAGCCGAGTTCCGCTGGGTACGCCAGGGCAATGGCAACTACCGCGGGCTGTGGTACAGCGGTGAGGAACCGCTGCGCTGCGTCATCCCGCTGCTGCCGCTGTACTACTTCGATGTGCAGGCGCAAGAGGTGGGCAAGGTCGAACACACCCTTGACCCGCATGTGGCCGTGCAACTGACCATCGCCCCCGATGTGCCGGAACACTTGGTCGTCCCCCTGAGCCACAAGCTCAATGCCCTGAGCCACAAGGTGCCGACCCCAGCCCCCGTGCGAGAGCAAGTGATCGAGGACATCCAGCCACAGGCCCTGCTGGCCCTCGGCAGCCTCGAGTACACCGCCTACATGCCGAAAACCGGGCGCATGCAACGGCAGATGCAACATCGCGCCGCATTGGCATTCGACTATGACGGCCTGCAAGCCAGCGGTAGCGACGACAAGCCACTGACCCGCCTTGCAGGCAACACCAGCCAGCGCATCCGCCGCCAGCCCCAGGCTGAACAAGCCCTGCGCAAGGTGCTGCGGGACTTCGGCTTCAGGCCTGCAACCCGGCAGAGCAAGGCATTGCCCGACAGTGCCGGGGAAATGTATCAACTGCCCGACGACGAAGCCTGGCTGCACTTTGCCCGCGAGGGCCTGCCACGCCTGCGCGAAGCCGGCTGGGCCATCGATACCCACCGCGATTTCGCCTTCGACCTGCAAGAGGTGGAAGACTGGTACGCGACCATCGACGAAGCGCCGGGCCATGAATGGTTCGACCTGGAACTGGGCATCGTGGTCGATGGCCAGCGCCACAGCCTGTTGCCGATCGTGCTGCAATTGCTGCGCAGCAGCCCAGAGCTGTTACGCCCCAGCGAACTGGCCCGGCGCAGTGACGACGAGCACCTGTTGATCGACCTGAACCGCGGCCGCCTGGATGCCTCGCCCTTGCGCGTCGCCCTGCCTTATGGCCGTATCAAGGCGGTGATGGGCACCCTGGGCGAGCTGTACCTGCACGAAGGCAGCGTAGGCCCGGCCCTGCGCCTGGACCGCGCCGACGCCGCGCGCCTGAACCAGATCGAAGGCATGCCGCTGCATTGGGAAGGTGGCGAGCATGTGCGCGACCTGGGGCGCCGCCTGCGTGACGCGCGTGACCTGCAGGTCGCACCGCCAGTCGCGCTGCGGGCAAGCTTGCGCGCCTACCAGCAGCAAGGCCTGAACTGGCTGCAGGCCCTGCGCGAAATGGGTACCGGCGGCATTCTGGGCGACGACATGGGCTTGGGCAAGACCCTGCAGGCCTTGGCTCACCTGCTGCTGGAAAAGGAAAGCGGGCGCCTCGTCAGCCCAGCCCTGGTCGTGATGCCGACCAGCCTGATACCCAACTGGCTGGACGAAGCCGCACGCTTCGCCCCCGACCTGCGTGTACTGCCCCTGCACGGGCCAGGGCGCAGCAAGCATTTTGCCAAGCTGGGCGACTACGACCTGGTCCTCACCACCTATGCGCTGCTGCCGCGCGACCTGCAGCACCTGCGCGCGCACGCGTGGCACGTGCTGGTGCTGGACGAGGCACAGAACATCAAAAGCAGTACCAGCAAGGCGGCCCTGGCCGCCTGCGAACTGCAGGCCACCCAGCGTCTGTGCCTGACCGGCACGCCGATGGAAAACAACCTGGGCGAACTGTGGTCGATCTTCCACTTCCTGATGCCCGGCTGGCTGGGTGAATTGAAGCGCTTCAACCAGGACTACCGCACGCCGATCGAGCGCCACGGTGACAGCGAGCGCATGGCCCACCTGGCCAACCGCGTCCGGCCGTTCCTGTTGCGCCGCACCAAGGAGCAGGTGGCCACCGAGCTGCCGGCCAAAACCGAGATGGTGCACTGGGTCGAGCTCAGCGACGCCCAGCGCGACACCTACGAAGCGGTACGCGTGGCCATGGACAAGAAAGTCCGCGATGAAATTGCCCGCAACGGTGCCGCGCGCAGCCAGATCGTGATCCTCGACGCGCTGCTCAAGCTGCGCCAGGTGTGCTGCGACCTGCGCCTGGTAAAAGGCGTGGAGAGCAAGGGTAACCAGGCCGACAAGGGCAAGCTGGGGGCACTGCTGCAAATGCTCGATGAGCTGCTCAGCGAAGGCCGCCGGGTACTGCTGTTTTCGCAGTTCACGTCGATGCTTGCACTGATCGAGCAGGAACTGCAAAAGCGCCAGATCCGCTACAGCCTGCTCACCGGCGATACCCGCGACCGGCGTACGCCGGTGCAGCAGTTCCAGCAGGGTGAGAGCGAGGTGTTCCTGATCAGCCTGAAGGCCGGCGGCGTGGGCCTGAACCTGACGGCGGCAGACACGGTGATCCACTTCGACCCCTGGTGGAACCCGGCCAGCGAAAACCAGGCCACCGACCGCGCCTACCGTATAGGCCAGGACAAACCGGTGTTCGTGTTCAAGCTGATTACCCGCGGCACGGTGGAAGAGAAAATACAGGCACTGCAGCAGGAGAAGGCCGCGCTGGCGGCGAGCCTGCTCGATGGCGGCCAGGCTGGGCAGTGGCGGCTGGGGGATGAAGAGATCGATGCCCTGTTTGCACCGTTGCCGGGCAAGCGTGGGCGCTGATGCCCTCGGGTCGGCCGTGAGGGTTGGCTGGCAGTGAGGCCGAGCGCCGCGCCGGCGGCGATCTCACTGGCAACCAGAAACCCGCTACAGCGACGACAGGTCAGTCGACCAGCTGCGCCTCTTTCAACGCGCCCAACGCCGCCAGCCAGCGTGGCTGCTGGCGATAGTCGGTACGTGCAAAGCCCTGCCCGCGCATCCGGGCGATACGCGGCGAGGGCCTGACCTGCATGCGCTGCGCTGCGCTCAGTGCCAGCTCTGCCGCCGCGCGGTCATTGCAAACCAGGCCCATGTCGCAGCCGGCAGACAATGCCGCCTCGATACGGCTGGCCGCATCGCCCACCACATGGGCACCGGCCATCGACAGGTCATCACTGAAGATCACCCCGTCAAAGCCCAGCTCGCCACGCAGAATGTCCTGCAGCCAGCGGCGCGAGAAGCCGGCCGGCTGGTCGTCCACCTGCGGGTAGATGACATGCGCCGGCATCACCGCCGCCAATTGCCCGCTCAGGCGGCTGAACGGTACAAGGTCGGCCTGGCGCAGTTGCGCAAGGCTGCGCTCATCGGTGGGAATGGCCACGTGCGAATCGGCCTCGGCCCAGCCATGCCCCGGGAAGTGCTTGCCGCAGGCCGCCATGCCGGCGGCATTCATGCCGCGGATGAACGCCCCGGCCAACTGTGTCGCACGCAGCGGGTCGCCCTCGAAGGCGCGGCTGCCCACCACGGCACTGCGCTGGTGATCAAGGTCAAGCACCGGAGCGAAGCTCAGGTCCAGGCCCACTGCCAGCACTTCGGTCGCCATCAGCCAGCCACACTGCTCGGCCAGGTATTCAGCGTTGTCGTTGTCGGCCAGCGCGCGCATGGCGGGCAGGCGCACAAAGCCCTGGCGCAGGCGTTGCACACGGCCGCCCTCCTGGTCCACCGCCAGAATCAGATCGGGGCGTATGGCGCGGATGGATGCGCATAGCTCACGCACCTGGCGCGGGCTGTCGATATTGCGGGCGAAGATGATCAGGCCGGCCACTTCGGGCTGGCGCAGCAGGTGACGGTCTTCGGCGGTCAGCCATTTACCGGCGATGTCCACCATCAGGGAGCCTTGCAGACTGACGGTCATGGGTATTCCTTAATTGAAGACTGAACAGAAGCGGCGCTAGCTTAGCCCAAGCGCCCCGCCGCGCCCAGCTTTCAGGCCTTGGCCGTGGCGGCGCTGCTCTTGGTGCGTGGGCGCAGTTGTGCAGTGGCCATGGCCGGGTCGGTGACGCCACTGTCCGCCCGCATGCCGGCCGCCAGGAACGGCACCATCAGGCGCATGACCTGTTCGATGGACGTATTGATACCGAAGTCGGTTTCGGCGATGGCCCGCAGGGCCTTGATGCCGGACATGCTGAACGCGGCCGCCCCCAGCATGAAGTGCACGCGCCAGAACAGCTCCAGCGGCGGAATACGGGGAGCCGCCTCGTTGACCAACAGCATGTAGCGGCGGAACACCTTGCCGTACATGTCTTCCAGGTAGCGCCGCAAGTGCCCTTGGCTCTGGCTGAAGGCAAGGCCCAGCAGCCGCATGAAGATCGACAGGTCGTTGTTGCTGCGCGGCTGCACGGCCAATGCCTGCTCCACCAGCATTTCCAGCAGCTCTTCCAGGCTTGGCTTGTGCTCGGGCTTGGCCTGGCGGCGTTCCAGTTCACGCTCGAGGCTGGCGCAGAACGGGCCCAGGAAGCGCGAGAACACAGCCTGGATAAGCGCTTTTTTGGAACCGAAGTGATAGTTGACCGCCGCCAGGTTGACCCCGGCCTTGCTGGTAATCAGCCGCAGCGAGGTTTCAGCGAACCCCCTTTCCGCGAACAGCTGCTCGGCAGCATCGAGAATGCGTTCAACGGTTTCCGATTGGGCCATGACTACTCCGACTACTCCGCCAGACAAACAGTTGTTTGAAACATACGTTTCAGCCCTGCATCTGTCAAGGCTCGGTGACCGGGCAGTCGCCGTTGGAAAACAGCGCGCGTCGTGCCTCCGGGAGGGGGCGTTCGACTTTTCTTGCAACGTGTGGCTTGAAGCTTATCCAGTACTGTATATAATCCCAGTCACTGTACAAAAAGCCAGAGCGCCCAACATGCTGAAACTGACGCCACGCCAAGCCGAAATTCTCGCGTTCATCAAGCGTTGCCTGGAAGACAACGGTTTCCCGCCTACACGTGCCGAGATCGCTCAGGAACTGGGCTTCAAATCGCCCAACGCTGCCGAAGAACACCTCAAGGCCCTCGCCCGCAAGGGTGCCATCGAAATGACCCCAGGTGCATCCCGCGGCATCCGCATCCCGGGCTTCGAAGCCAAGGCCGAAGAAAGCGGCCTGCCCATCATCGGCCGTGTGGCTGCCGGTGCACCGATCCTTGCCGAGCAGCACATCGAGCAATCGTGCAACATCAACCCCGCGTTCTTCCACCCCCAGGCCGACTATTTACTGCGCGTGCACGGCATGAGCATGAAGGACGTCGGTATCCTGGACGGCGACCTGCTGGCAGTACACACCTGCCGTGAAGCACGCAACGGCCAGATCGTGGTGGCCCGCATCGGCGACGAAGTGACCGTCAAGCGCTTCAAGCGCGAAGGCAGCAAAGTCTGGCTGCTGGCCGAAAACCCCGAATTCGCCCCCATCGAAGTCGACCTGAAAGAACAGGAACTGGTGATCGAGGGCTTGAGCGTCGGCGTCATTCGCCGCTGATCCAGGAGGCGTCATGCAGCAGTTCATTCACGTACCCGAGCAAGCCCAGTTGCCGTTGTTCGAAGCATTCCTTGCCCAACCCGTACTTCCTGGCTTAAAGGCCAGCGAACTGGCACGCAAGCACAGCGACCCCGAGCTTTTCAGCGAACTGTCGCTGCGTGGCGCCCAAGGGCACTGCCAAAACCTGCTGGCACCCGTACTGCGTGAGCTGAGCGAAGAAGACGAAACCCGCTGGCTGACCCTGATCGCGCCGCCGTCGAGCCTGACCCAGGCCTGGCTGCGCGACGCAGGCCTCAACCGTGAACGGATCCTGCTGCTGCAACCCCGTAGCAATCAGAGCCCATTGCAGCTGGCCTGCGAAGCCCTGCGCCTGGGCCTTAGCCACACAGTGGTCAGCTGGCTGGGTAGCGTGAATGCCACTGCCCGCCAGCAACTGCTACGGGCAGCCACTACCGGAAATGCACAAAGCCTGAACATCCGCCTCGGCTGATGTTCAGGCTTTGCCTGTTACTTCAAAACGCCAGGCACCTGCTGCACCCTCAGGGTTCAGTGCAGCACCCGCGGCCCTTCATCACGCTCAGCCTCACCGTCCATCAGGCGACCGGCCATCTGCACACCCACGCTGAGCATGGCCTTGGCCACTTCAACATGCTGACCCTGCAGAAATACCTTGGCGTCTTCCGAGAAATCCAAGGTTACCAGTGAGCCTTCATCCTCGGCGCGACGCAGTTCGATGCGGCCATCAGGCAACTCGACAATTTCCAGAAAAGACGTAGACATAAATGGCAGTTCTCCGCGAAAGGCCAGTATTGTATCAGCCGTTGCCGCGATCAGCACTCACTCAACGCGTCGCGAAAACGCCTGACCAGGCCTTTGAGGTTATTGCGCCAGCTTTCCAGCTCGGCACGGGACAACGCTGGTTGCTCGGGCTCGTCAAGGTTCACGGCTTGGATCAGCGGCTGAGTAACATCGGTTTTTGGCGCTTTCCTGGCGACAGGTGGTCGGAACAAATCGGCATAAGCACTGAGCATTTGCGCCAGCCACGTTTCACGCTGGCGCGCCAGCTCCAGCAGCTCGGCCACCTCGGGGATGGCAATACCGTTCAGGCTGTCGTCGGCCAGCGCCTGCTCCACAGTTGCCACCACCGGCAGGCGGTAGAAAGCACCAATTTCATGGCACATGCCCAGTAGCGCGCCGTACAGGTGAAACAGCGCCGACTCGCGCTCGGCCTGTACCAGGCCCTGGGCATTCATGGCCTGGCTTTGCTCGGCCTTGGCCATGGCCTCGAGGGCGAGGCCGGCAAAGAACAGTTTCTGGTTGGTGCGGGTGTAGGTTTCGTGGGCCATTTCTGTGCCCTCCCTTCAGGCTGCAAGGCAAGTTTCTGCATCATAAATGATTGGGGCCGCTAAGCGGCCCCAATTACAGCACTGAAGGCTCAGCGCTTGTCTTCTACCTTCCACGCGCCACCGTCGTAGAACGCCTTCCAGCCGGTAGGCTTGCCATCAACCTCGGACTGCACGTACTGCTCCTTGGTCTTGCGGCTGTAGCGGATCACTGCAGGGCGGCCGTCCGGGTCCTTCTGCGGCGCATCGCACAGGAAGTGGTACTTCGGGTCGATCTCGTGCTTGTGCGGCACGATTTCCATGACCAGTGGTGCCCGGGTTTCGCGGTTCTTGGGGAACTGGCTGGCCGCCAGGAACAACCCCGAGGCGCCATCGCGCAGCACGTAGGTGTCGTCCACCTTCTCGCACTTGAGCTCAGGCATGTCCACCTTGTCCATCTTCGGTGGCGCTGCCTCACCGCTTTTCAGCAGTTTGCGGGTGTTCTTGCAAGCCGGGTTGGTGCAGCCGAAGAACTTGCCGAACCGGCCGGTCTTCAGTTGCATCTCGCTACCGCACTTGTCGCATTCCAGGCTTGGCCCTTCGTAACCCTTGATGCGGTAGTTGCCTTCTTCGATTTCGTAGCCAGGGCAGTCCGGGTTGTTACCGCAGATGTGCAGCTTGTGCTTCTCATCCAGCAAGTAGGCATCCATCGCCGTGGCGCAGATCGGGCAACGGTGCTTGCCCAACAGCACCCGCGACTCGGACTCGCCCTCGTCGTCCGCAGCGATTTCATCGCCGGGCACCAAGTTGACGGTCGCCTTGCAGCGTTCTTTCGGCGGCAGGCTGTAGCCAGAGCAGCCAAGGAATACCCCAGTGGAAGCGGTACGAATCATCATTGGCCGGCCACATTCCTTGCACGGAATATTGGTCATGGTCGGCTGGTTGGCGCGCATGCCGTCTTCGCTCGACTCGGCCGTCTGCAGCTTCTTGCTGAAGTCGCCATAGAACTCGTCGAGCACGTTCTTCCAGTCACGCTCGCCCTGGGCCACGTCGTCGAGGTTCTCTTCCATGTCGGCGGTAAAGCCGTAGTCCATCAGGTTGGAGAAGCTTTCCGACAGGCGCTCGGTGACGATGTCGCCCATTTTCTCGGAGTAGAAGCGGCGGTTGTGCAGGGTCACATAACCACGGTCCTGGATGGTGGAAATGATCGCCGCGTAGGTCGACGGGCGACCGATGCCGCGCTTTTCCATTTCCTTTACCAGGCTGGCTTCGGTGAAGCGGGCCGGCGGCTTGGTGAAGTGCTGGCTCGGGTCGATCTGCAGCAACTTCAGCGCTTCGCCCTGGACCATTTCCGGCAGTACGTCGTCTTCACCCGGTTTGCTCTGCTGTGGCAGCACACGGGTATAACCGTCGAACTTCAGGATACGGCCCTTGGCGCGCAGCTCGAAATCGCCGGCAGCCACGGTGACACTGGTAGACAGGTACTGCGCCGGCGGCATCTGGCAAGCCAGGAACTGGCGCCAGATCAGCTCGTACAGGCGCTCGGCGTCGCGCTCCATGCCACTGAGCTTGGTCGGGTGTGTATTCACGTCCGACGGGCGAATCGCTTCGTGCGCTTCCTGGGCGCCTTCTTTGCTGCCGTAGACCAGCGGCGCATCCGGCAGGTACTGCTTGCCGAACTCACGCTCGATGTAGCTGCGGGCCATGTCCAGGGCATCGGCCGACAGGTTGGTCGAGTCGGTACGCATGTACGTGATGTAGCCAGCTTCGTACAAGCGCTGGGCCATCATCATGGTCTTCTTCACACCGAAGCCCAGGCGGTTGCTGGCGGCCTGCTGCAGGGTGGAGGTAATGAACGGCGCCGACGGCTTGCTGCTGGTCGGGCGGTCTTCGCGCTTGACCACGCTGTAGCTGGAAGCCTTGAGCTTCTCCAGCGCGGCCATGGCCTGGGCTTCGTTCAGCGGCTTGAACGCCTCGCCATTTTCGCGCGCCACTTCGAAACGCACCTTGGCGTTTTTCGCGGTGCCGAGGTCGGCGTGGATTTCCCAGTATTCTTCGGGGATGAACGCGCGAATTTCACGCTCGCGCTCTACCACCAGCTTGACCGCTACCGACTGCACGCGACCGGCAGACAGGCCACGGGCAATCTTGGCCCACAGCAGCGGCGACACCATGTAGCCCACCACACGGTCAAGGAAACGCCGAGCCTGCTGGGCGTTGACCCGGTCGATGTCCAGCTCGCCCGGTTGCGAGAAGGCTTCCTGAATCGCCTTCTTGGTAATTTCGTTGAACACCACGCGCTTGTAGCGGGCGTCGTCACCACCGATGGCCTCGCGCAGGTGCCAGGCAATGGCTTCCCCTTCGCGGTCCAAGTCGGTTGCGAGATAGATGGTGTCGGCATCCTTGGCCAGGCGGCGCAGCTCTTCGATCACCTTTTCCTTGCCAGGCAGGATCTCGTACTTGGCTTTCCAGCCGTGGTCGGGGTCGACACCCATGCGCGACACCAGCTGGCGACGGGCCTTTTCCTTGGGTGAAAGCGCCGGGGCCTCACCCGCAGCCTTACCACGCTTGGCGGCCGGCTCTTTGCTTGCGCTGGCCGAACCGCTGGTGGGGAGGTCTCGGATATGGCCGATACTCGACTTCACCACGTACTGGTTGCCCAGGTACTTGTTGATGGTCTTGGCCTTGGCCGGGGATTCCACAATGACCAGCGATTTGCCCATGGATCGGAGTATTCCTGAATCTGAAGATGAAAAACGCGTCAGGTGCCGACACGCGGCACCGCTATATATAGTGGCAAAAGTGTGAGGTCAAGTTCGAACGATCATGCGTGCGACTTGCCCAGCAACCCGGGCAGCCCCTCTTCGGCCTTGACCAAAGCAAAGCGTGGCACCTGCTCGCCGTCAACCTCGACGGACTCCTGGAACATCGAAAGTGGCCTCACCCAGAAGCTGTAGTCACCATACAGGCACTGGTAGAAAACCATCCACTCCTCGCTCTCGGAGTGCCGCGCAACGCTGAAGACACGGTACTCAGGCCCTTTGTAATGCCGGTAGACGCCTGGCTGTATCTGCATGTTGCACACCCTCCTGAATAAAACCTGAAAAAACAAAACCGGGGCACAAGGCCCCGGTTGCTGTCCAGCGGCGCGATCAGACGCGTTCGAAGACAGTGGTGATACCTTGGCCGAGGCCGACGCACATGGTCGCCACCCCGAGGGTACCGCCATTTTGCTTCATGACATTGAGCAGGGTGCCGGAAATACGTGCCCCAGAGCAACCGAACGGGTGCCCCAAAGCGATGGCGCCGCCGTGCAGGTTAACCTTCTCATCCATCTTGTCGAGCACTTTCAAATCTTTCAGCACTGGCAAGGCCTGCGCAGCGAAGGCTTCGTTGAGCTCGATGAAGTCGATGTCTGCCATGGTCAACCCGGCACGCTTGAGGGCTTTCTGGGTCGATGGCACCGGGCCGTAGCCCATGATCGCCGGGTCCACACCTGCCACCGCCATCGAGCGGATTACCGCCAACGGCTGGATACCCAGGTCCATGGCGCGCTGGCCAGACATGACGATCATGCACGACGCGCCGTCGGTGATCTGCGACGAAGTACCGGCCGTGACCGTGCCCCCTTTGGGGTTGAATGCCGGCTTGAGCGACGCCAGGCCTTCGAGGGTGGTTTCCGGGCGAATGGTTTCGTCGTAATCGAACACCTTCAGGAAGCCGTTCTCGTCGTAGCCATGCATCGGGATGATTTCATCCTTGAACTTGCCTTCGACCGTAGCCTTGTGGGCCAACTGGTGCGAACGCAAGCCAAACAGGTCCTGCTGCTCACGGGTGATGCCATGCATCTTGCCGAGCATTTCTGCAGTGAGGCCCATCATCCCGGAAGCCTTGGCGGCATGCAAGGACAGGTGCGGGTTAGGGTCCACGCCGTGCATCATGCTGACATGCCCCATGTGCTCCACGCCGCCGACCACGAACACATCGCCGTTGCCGGTCATGATGGCCTGGGCGGCGGTGTGCAGCGCGCTCATCGACGAGCCGCACAGGCGGCTGACGGTTTGCGCAGCGGAAGTGTGCGGGATCTGCGTCATCAGCGAAGCCATGCGGGCGATGTTCCAGCCCTGCTCCAGGGTCTGGTTGACGCAGCCCCAGATCACGTCCTCGACCTCTTTGGGGTCGACCTTGCCGTTGCGCTCCAACAGCTTGCTGATCAGGTGCGCCGACATGTCTTCGGCGCGAGTGTTGCGGTGCATGCCACCCTTGGAGCGGCCCATCGGCGTGCGACCGAAGTCGACAATCACCACGTCTCTTGGATTCAGGCTCATATCAAATCTCTCGCTCTAGCTCGTTGACCGCTCAGTTGAAGAAGCGCTGGCCATTCTTGGCCATTTCGCGCAGCTTGGCGGTCGGGTGGTACAGCGGCCCCAGGTCGGCATAGCGATCGGCCAGGGCAACGAATTCGGCGACACCGATCGAGTCGATGTAGCGCAGCGCACCACCGCGGAAGGGAGGGAAACCAATGCCGTAGACCAGCCCCATGTCGGCTTCGGCAGCGGTCTCGACGATGCCGTCTTCCAGGCAGCGCACGGTCTCCAGGCACAGCGGCACCATCATCCAGTTGACGATGTCTTCATCGGTGACTTCACGCTGCTCGAACACGATCGGCTTGAGCACGTCGAGCACGGTAGCGTCGAACACTTTCTTCGGCTTGCCACGCTTGTCGGTTTCGTAGGCGTAGAAACCCTTGCCATTCTTCTGCCCCAGGCGGTTGGCCTCGTACAGAGCATCCACCGCCGAGCGGCGCTCGTCCTTCATGCGGTCAGGGAAACCTTCGGCCATCACGTCACGGCCGTGGTGGCCGGTGTCGATGCCTACCACGTCCATCAGGTAGGCCGGGCCCATTGGCCAGCCGAACTTTTCCATGACCTTGTCGATGCGCACGAAGTCGACACCGGCGCTGACCAGCTTGGCAAAGCCGCCGAAGTACGGGAACAGCACGCGGTTGACCAGGAAGCCCGGGCAGTCGTTGACCACGATCGGGTTCTTGCCCATTTTCTTGGCATAGGCCACGGTGGTGGCCACCGCCACTTCACTGGACTTCTCGCCACGAATCACTTCCACCAGCGGCATCATGTGCACCGGGTTGAAGAAGTGCATGCCGACGAAGTTTTCCGGGCGCTTGAGCGCCTTGGCCAGCAGGTTGATGGAGATCGTCGAAGTGTTGGAGGCCAGGATCGCATCGTCCTTGACCTGCCCTTCCACTTCCGCCAGCACCGCCTGTTTGACTTTCGGGTTCTCGACCACGGCCTCGACCACGATGTCGACATTGGCAAAGTCGCCATAGGACAGGGTCGGGCGGATGGCATTGAGCGCCTCGGCCATCTTGGCCGGGGTCAGGCGGCCCTTTTCGACGCGGTTGCCAAGCAGCTTGGAGGCCTCGTTCAAGCCCAGCTGGATGGCTTCCTCGCGGATGTCCTTCATCAGGATCGGGGTGCCCTTGACCGCGGACTGGTAGGCGATGCCGCCCCCCATGATACCGGCGCCAAGCACGGCAGCCTGCTTCACGTCGTGGGCGATTTCGTCGTGCGCCTTGGCCTTGCGCTTGAGCTCCTGGTCGTTCAGGAACAGGCCGATCAGGCTCTCGGCAACCGAGGTCTTGGCCAGTTTGGCAAACCCGGCCGCTTCGACTTCCAGTGCCTTGTCGCGGCCGAAGTTGGCGGCCTTCTGGATGCTCTTGATGGCTTCGACCGGGGCCGGGTAGTTCGGCCCGGCCTGCCCGGCAACGAAGCCCTTGGCAGTTTCGAACGCCATCATCTGTTCGATGGCGTTGAGCTTGAGTTTTTCCAGCTTGGGTTGGCGTTTGGCCTTGTAGTCGAGCTCGCCGCTGATGGCGCGCTTGATCAGGTCGATGGCGCCAGCCTGCAGCAGCTCGGGTGCAACCACGGCATCGACGGCGCCGACTTTGAGGGCGTCTTCGGCGCGGTTTTCCTTGCCGGCAGCGATCCACTCGATGGCGTTGTCCGAACCGATCAGGCGCGGCAGGCGCACGGTGCCGCCAAAGCCCGGGTAGATGCCCAGCTTGACTTCCGGCAGGCCGATCTTGGCGCTGCTGGACATGACACGGTAATCGGCGGCAAGGCACATTTCCAGGCCGCCACCCAGGGCGATGCCATTGATGGCCGCGACGGTTGGCACTTCGAGGTCTTCGAAGGCGTTGAAGATGCGGTTGGCTTCCAGGTTGCCGGCGACCAGTTCGGCCTCGGGCAGCTTGAAGTTGTCGACGAACTCGGTGATGTCGGCGCCGACGATGAACACGTCCTTGCCACTGCTGACGATGACGCCCTTGACCGAGGCGTCGGCCTGGATGGCGCCTACGGCCTCGCGCAGCTCGTTCAGGGTCAGGCGGTTGAACTTGTTGACGGACTCACCCTTGAGGTCGAACTTGAGCTCGACGATGCCACTTTCAAGAGCCTTAACCGTGATGGCTTTACCTTCGTAAATCATCAACTGATCTCCACGATATGGAAGCTGAACTGTACACGCCGATCGCTGCAGCGGAAGCAGGCCTAGCTGCCCCGCCCAGGCACACCCGTCAGCGCGCTAGTCGGAAGTATGGCTTGGCGTGGTGACATACAAACGCTCAATTCATACGCCCGTTTGATTTGGGTGTGCACACATTCTCCGAAAAGATCTGCGTTGTCAAATGCTCACGAGCACGAAGAAAACGCGACTTTGTGGTCATTTTGTACCGTGCGCGCAGCAAATCATGATGACAGTGATCACCGGTCATTCATGCCAGCGATCGACCCGCGGGATTGCACAGGCGCTGCACATTTTCGCTTGCGCGCCGAGCGGGTATGGCTACACTGCCACTTGCGTGAATGAATACCCGGCCTGCCTGGCCTTTTCTGCGAAAGCAGAACGCAAAGCGGCGACTTGGCACCCCACCCCTTCAGGGGTATGCCAAGCCGCCGCTTTGTCGTTGTAGGAGCGGCATTGTGTCTTGAGAGGGGATTAGACCTGGTCATTCACCGTTCCACTTGTGGGAGCGGGCTTGCCCGCGAACACCGGCGCAGCCGGTGCTAGACACCGCGTCGCCTGCTCCCACAGGTGAATCGCGCAGGCTTTTCAAATTTTGAGAAAGACAGTTGCTCCTGCAAGTGCGGCGGCAACTCCAAGCCAGCGCAGACCCCCTGTGGGAGCGGGCATGCCCGCGAACACCGGCAAAGCCGGTGCCAGACACCGCGTCGCCTGCTTCGCGGGCTTGCCCGCTCCTACAGGTGAATCGCGCAGGCTGTTCAAATTTTGAGAAAGAGAGTTGCTCCTAAAGGACCGTGTTTAGCTGAACTCAGGCGAGGGTTTCGAGGACGTAGGCAACATCCTGCAATACAGCCGTATCGCCCCGTTCAGTCCAGTACAACGCGATCATCCGGGCATCGGCCTCTACCTTGTAAACGCTCGCCGGCAAGCGCGCCAGTGCCTCCACGAAGCGCGGGTCTTCGCAGGGTTCGCGGTACTGGTTCCACCACACCCCCGGGCTGACCTGCCAGTAGCTGAAGCTGTTCTGGTGCCCACGGCGGCGCGCCCGGTGGTACTGCGGGCAAGGACTTGGCGGCTCCTTCTCCAGCCAGTGCGGCCACTGTTGCGGCGCCAGCTGCATGGCCAACCCCATACGTCGGGCTTCCAGGCGCAGCTTCATCTGCTCGCTCTGCTTGCGCGAACTGCGCAACCAGGAAAACGGGCTGAGAATCAGCGCAAGGATTGACACCACCAGCAATACCGTCATATCAGTAGATTCCATAAAGCGTTGCAAATGAGCTGGTTAGCCATTTTTCACGGAAGACCCGCCCGAAAGCGACCATACTTCCTTTATCGCGATTGTCAGGAGTACTGCTCATGCCCTACGAACATTTGTTGGTCGCGGTCGACCTGACCGAAGAATGCGACCCGGTAATCAAGCGCGCCATGGCCTTGGCTGCCCCATCGAACGCCAAGGTATCGCTGGTGCATATCGTCGAGCCAATGGCCATGGCGTTTGGCGGCGATGTGCCGATGGACCTGTCGCAACTGCAACAACAGCAGTTCGACCAGGCCAAAGAGCGCATGGACCGGTTGTTCAACAAGTACCCGGACATTAATCGGGGCGACTCGCACCTGACCTACGGCCAACCTCGCCAGGAAATTCACCAGCTTGCCAAGGAACAACACTGCGACCTGATCGTGGTCGGCAGCCATGGCCGCCACGGCCTGGCGTTGCTGTTGGGTTCCACGGCCAATGACGTGCTGCACGGTGCGCCATGTGACGTGCTGGCGGTACGCTTGCAGAAGAAAGACTGATCCGACATGGTCCGGCCCTATCGCCGGCAAGCCAGCTCCCACAGAGGCACCATGGATTTCAAGCCTTATGGTGTCCCTGTGGG